>JALRIQ010000166.1 GCA_023277325.1 Bacteroidia bacterium
CCTGTAATTTGCTTTTGCTCCCATGTGGATACCACAGCCGATGTAACGGGTGAAAATGTAAAACCACGTCTCCATAAAAATTACCAGGGACAGGATATCTTTTTTCCCGATGAAGAGGGTATCGTCCTTAGTCCGAAAGATCATCCTTACCTGAAAGAGCGTATTGGCGATGATATCATTACTGCGTCAGGAATTACCTTGCTTGGAGCCGATGATAAAGCGGGTGTAGCCATCATTATGGACCTTGCCGCCTATTTGATGGCTAATCCGAATGTTCCGCATGGAAAAATTCGTTTGTTCTTTACACCCGACGAAGAAATTGGAAGAGGGGTAGATAAAGCGGATATGCCAAGGCTCGCAGCGGATTTTGGCTATACGCTCGATGGTGGCCCGCGTGGTTCTTTAGAAGGAGAATCGTTTTCGGCCGATGGAGCAGTCCTCACTTTTTACGGGGTAAGCGCACATCCCGGTTATGCGAAAGGGAAGATGATTTCCGCTTTGAAAGTAGCTTCTCAATTTGTTGACCTGCTACCAAAGGATAGCTGGAGTCCAGAGACAACCAGCGACCATGAAGGGTTTGTTCATCCTTTGCATATCGAAGGCGGAATTGAAGAATGCCGGGTGACCTTTATTGTTAGAGACCATATCACTGCAAAACTTGCTGATTACGAAAAACGACTTGACCTGATTGCCAAACAAGCAGTAGCCAATTTCCCGGGATCATCCTATAAAATGGAAATCAAAGAACAGTACCGAAACATGAAAGAAGTTTTGGATACGGTTCCGTTTGTGATGGATCTTGCTGCAGCAGCGTACAGAAAAGCAGGTATTACTCCCAAAATTGAAAGCATACGCGGAGGAACAGATGGCTCCCGTTTATCGTTTATGGGATTGCCTTGTCCGAATATTTTTACCGGTGAAATGGCCATCCATTCAAAACTTGAATACGTTAGTGTTCAGGATATGGAAAAGGCTACGGAAGTACTGGTGCATCTGGCAGAGCTCTGGACCAATCAAGAAAAAAGCAAATAGGCTTTCTTATATTTTTACAATCAGTACGTTTTATGGATCCCGCAATATGGACATGAATATCTAAGAGGAGCCAGGCAAATTCCTTATGGTAAGTAAAGAGTCTGGAATTTCTGAAATTGTAAGTGGGGAAGATGTGTGTTGGGTCGATTGGGACAATGATGGTAAGCTCGACATGGGAATTGGTGAAGAAGGGAAGTTTCGCATCTGGAAGAATGCCCACCCAAGCTGGGAAAACCATTGGACGGAGATCAAAAGCTTTTTGTTTACCCCATCCCATTGCGCGCTGGAAATACTCACCTCTTTTTAAATCAGGATTTGAGTGAAACCATGTAGCTCTATTCTATGCAAGGACAGCGTACTGGATCGGTTCAGTTTTTTAATGGCACGACAGATTTCGAAAGAGCATTAGCTCCAGAAACTTATGTTTTGCAAAGAAGTTCTGGTAGCGGAATGCGCTTGAGTATTCTTCCATAAAAAAAAGAGAAGTCCGGTATGGACTTCTCTTTTTCTATGACGATTAAATTTTCTCTTTTATTTCGTGAGGAAACCGATTCTTACCCCTAATGTTCCTGCTAATGGCATCTCGTCGGTTCCAACTAAGGAACCATAAGTGCGTCTGTAGGTTTGGTACTGCTCCAAATTGGTTCCAATGGGAATATTTTTAGTTGATGTTGTGTTAAAACCCCATCCAAACCCTGCATAAAGGTCGAATAGGAATACATTGCTGTATACCGATTGCTTTCCAAACACGACCATCAAGCTGCCATAAGTGGTTGTTTCTCGTGTAGTAGTTTCTTTGGATAACATGGTGTTTGGATCGTACGAATAATAAGTTTGATCTGCACCAAATGCACCAAAAGTCACTAAAGGTTGAATATAAGCACCTTTTAAGACGTGGTAATAGCGCAATGAGCCTTGACGAAAATCTGGCGTCTTCATAAAGCGCGGTCCAAAGCGAATAAAAGCCCCACGTGGTTTGATATCATCCGGATCAAGGCCAGCTCCAATAATACCTAAGCCCCCTTCTAGACTGAATCCAGGTTTGATGGAACGTTCATAACTAAAAATTGATGATCCATAGAGTGGAGACAAAAAGTCAAACTTCCATGCCGTCTTCTTATTATCTGAATAAAGGTCGGCATCTTCGAGTTCGTCGCTGAACTTTTCTACACGTCCGTCAGCAAATTCGATTTTTTTCACATCGATTTTTTTAACCGCATAAACCGCTGCATCTGCTTCCGTACTGACTTTGTATTTAATTTCTTCGGTACCGACCTCAGTAACTTTACATTCGATAATTTTCCCATTGAGCATGAAGATTTTGTCTTGTGCTGCTGCATACACCACTGAGGCGAGCACCAGGATGAAGGTGAATAATGTTTTCATAGTCTAAAAGTTTCCACTAAGGTATTAAGGCTTAGAAAGCTATACCCTATGGCTTTGTCATGGTTGTGTCAAAAATAATTTTTTTAGGACAGATTTTTATCGAAATCCATATTTCGTGGAAAAGGGTTTCGGGAAATTCCTAAGTCATTTCCTAAGTTTGAATGGATGATTGATACACGAGAACTCAGCGCCATGGTCATGCTTCTTGACGATACCGACGAGGAAGTGGTACGTTTAATCGAAGAACGTATTATCTCTCTTGGTGAAGAAGTGGTGCCTTTGCTTGAGGACCAGTGGAGCAAAGATTTCAGCGTGGTGCATCAATCGCGTTTGGAAGATTTAATCCGACGGATTCAGCAGGACTGTGTGAAAGCCGATCTCCTCGAATG
Organism: Bacteroidia bacterium; assembly: GCA_023277325.1. Taxonomy (GTDB): domain Bacteria; phylum Bacteroidota; class Bacteroidia; order UBA8524; family UBA8524; genus UBA8524. Next base: position 2,808 of record JALRIQ010000166.1, read on the forward strand.
GGTAAGCTCGGAAGAACAAGACCTTTTTGAAGGGATAATCATTCTTAGCCGTTACCATTTCCCGAATATCAATAAACAGGAAATCAGCAACCGCATCGATAAAATTAAACTGGATGCCTGGTTGGAGATGCATTACGATTTAACTGCGCTTGAGAAGGTGCGTATCCTGAATCATATTTTTTATGAGGTAAATGGATTCAAAGGCAATACAGAAAACTACCATGCTCCGGCCAATTCATATATCCATACCGTTTTAGATCAAAAATCAGGTAATCCAATTTCGTTGGCCATACTATACAGTATTGTTGCACAAAGGTTGGGCATCCCAATTTTCGGCGTTAACCTTCCACAGCATTTTATCCTTGCCTATCTTTTCGATTCCACTTTGGATGAGTCTTCGATTCCTGATCGCAACAAGCTATTAAAGTCGGGTAGTTTGGCCAAGGTGATGTTTTATATCAATCCATTTAATAAAGGATTGGTATTCACCCGCCAGAATATTGATGAATTTGTTAAGCAGCTGAAAATTGAATCCATGCCTGAATTCTATTTACCCTGCAATCATGTCGAAATTTTGAAACGGGTGATTCGCAATTTGGTGAGCAGCTATTCGAAATTGGGCGATAAAGAAAAGGTGCTGGATTTGGCGGATCTTATGGAAATACTTGGCGGAGAGAACACCGCAGGGACTTCTGATCAGGATAATTGAGAACTAACCCCCAAAGCGCCAGAATAATCCGAGGTTGGATTCTAGCCGTCCACTTTTAAAATCTGAATCTGCAAAAGGACTCAGGTCGAAGCTGATTCCAAGCGGACTAAGTTTTTCAAATGGATACAAGCGTGCTCCGAGCATGAGGTATTGGCCTTGGTAGGCATTGATATCCTCATTTCCAAAGTCGCTTAAATTCACTCTAGCACCAATTCCTGCAAAGAAGTTAATCTGTTCCTTACGTTTGAAATTCCAGCAAAAGTTGAGGTCCGAATTGAAGTTGGAAGCGAAACTGTTCGTTTGAATACGGAGTCCGCCAAATACCATAGCATTGGGATTGCTCGTCAATTCAATTTTCGAATAGGGATAAGGATAATAGCCCACGCTAAGCTGAGCTTGGGACTGGAAATAAAAGGCAAATGCAAGCAGGCTTAGCAGTATTCTCATTTGTTCAGGGTGTTAAGGCAGGCACAATAGGCAGGTTTTTTCATGCCTGCCACATCAAGTAACAAGGGGGCGTCGAAACGCTGGTATTTATTCTGTATCCAGGATTCGGCATCGGAATAGCCCCATACCGTAATTCCATACCGGTACTTTTTAGGCAGCTGATTGTATAATCGGAATATTCCCGCGTAGACATCGGCTTGTTTGCTTAACAGGGCTGGAGTAGCGCTAGTTTCGGTATTTCTTGGATTGATGCTTACATCCAGCTCCGAAACATGCACCATATAACCTCGGTCAATGATTTTTTGGAAGGCGGCGGCAATGTCTACTTGACTGGGTTCATGGATATCGATATGCATTTGCATCCCAATGCCATCGATGCGCACTCCAGCGGAGCGAAGCCAATCGCAGAGGTCAAGGGCAGCATCCAGTTTTTTCGGGTTCAGGGCGAGGTTATAATCGTTATAGAAAAGTTTGGTTTCAGGGTTCATGCCGCTAAACTCCTGAAAGGCCAATCGGATATAGTCGCGGCCCATGGCTTCATACCAAAAAGAACGACGAAGGCTTCCATCTTCGTTCAGCGCTTCATTCACCACATCGATACCAGTGATGGCAACAAATTGCGAGTATGCTTCCAGATTTCCCCGATACGCATTGCAGTATTTGAGCATTAGGTCTTTTAATTCGTCAGGAGGCAGTTGAGGCAGCCAATCTGGAATTTGATTGTGCCAAATCACTGGGTGTGCATGCAGTTCTGTGAACTTCGAATTCATAGCTTCCCGAGCCATCCATGCAATGCGCCAAAAGTTGAAGGAATCCTTCCGTGGCATCATGTTTTCCATTTTAAGGATATTCTCTGTACTGATGCGGTTGAAATGTTTACCCGAAGTTTGGTCACCCCAAGTCACTAAAATATTATCGTCTGTCGTGCCCACAGAAAAAGGAGCCACATCGCGCAAGAAGAGATTACTATCGCAAGTAGTTCTTTGGTCCTTCTGGCAAGAAAGAAGTACAATTAGTATAGAGGCAAATACGTATCGGGGCATTTACGTAAAGATACCTTTATTGCAGGTATTTGGCAACAATAGGCATACGTCGACCCATTCCAAATGCTTTGGAAGATACACGCAGGATAGGAGGGGTTTGAAAGCGTTTGTATTCGTTCAGGTTTACCAAACGGATGATACGACGCACCAGGGCTTCATCAAATCCTTCAGAAATTAGCTCTTTCGGCCCTTTTCTATTTTCGATGTACTGATAGAGGATAGCGTCTAACTCGGTATAATCTGGAAGGGAATCCGAGTCTTTTTGGTCAGGTCTTAATTCTGCAGAAGGTGCCTTCTCGATGATATTATTTGGGATAATTTCTTGCTCGCGATTGATAAAACGGGCCAATTCGTACACCTGCGTTTTATACAAATCGCCAATGACGGAAAGTCCGCCGCACATATCGCCATACAAAGTACCATACCCAACTGCATTTTCACTTTTGTTGGAGGTATTGAGCAAGATGGAGCCAAACTTATTGCTCATGGCCATCAAAATGACACCACGAGAACGGGCTTGCATGTTCTCCTCCGTAATGTCGGGTTGCCGTCCTTCAAACTGAGTAGCTAGTGTCGCTTCAAATGCGCCAAAAGCCTTTTCTATGGAGATGATCTCGTAAGGATTTCCCAAATTCTCGGATAGCTGCTTAGCATCTTCTACAGAATGGTCGGATGAGTAGCGAGATGGAAGCAAAACCGCTTGCACATTTTCTGCACCCAAAGCGGCAGAAGCCAAGGCCAATACCACAGCCGAATCTATTCCGCCAGAAGAACCCAGAAGGGCCTTTTTAAATCCGAGTTTATCAAAATAATCGCGGATTCCCACGACCAGCGCATCATGAATCAGTTCAATACGTTCTTCTGGAAGGAAGCTGGTATCATGCCCAACCTGACTTAATGCGCCTTCCTCAAACTGATATATCTTGAATTCTTCATTGAAGTAGGCCATTTCATCCACAATGCTTCCGTCGGCATTCATGGCCATACTTCCTCCGTCAAAAATCAGTTCGGTTTGTGCTCCGACATGGTTGAGGTAAAGAAGCGGCAAACCATAGGAGGTACAATTTGCCTGCAAAATATTTTTCCGGGTTTCAATATGGTCGCGACTAAAAGGGGAGGCAGCTATATTGATAAGCAGGCTTGGGTTCTCTTTTTGGAGGTTTTCCATAGGTACTTCTCCATACAGTCCATCTTCGCCAACATTCCATAAGTCTTCGCAAATGGTAAGCGCAATTTTATGTCCTTCTATTTCAATACAATGAAAGGATTTATTTGCCTCGAAATAGCGGTATTCATCAAAGATATCGTAGGTAGGCAAAAGCGCCTTATGCACCACATCTTGAATTTTACCATCGGCTAAAACGAAGGCAGAATTATAAAGTCGTTTTCCTTTTTTAAGGGGATTGCGCGATGGAGCCCCTAATATGCAGGTAATGCCAATACAGTGACTGGCAATATGATAGATAGACGCTTCGCACTCGTCGAGGAATTCTTTAAACTCTAAAAAGTCACGCGGTGGATAACCGGTGAGGGCCAATTCAGCGAATACCACCAAATTGGCCTCTTCTTTTTTAGCCTTTTCAATATGATCCAGAATTTGTCTGGTATTGTCCTCAAAATTTCCAGTATGGTAATTGAGCTGGGCGAGTGCTATTTTCAAGGGATATGTTTTATTCGTTTAGAAGCGAACTCCGGCTACAATATTAAACACATTTGCCCGACCAACCGTATGATCAGCCTTCATTAAATTTAATAAGCCGTATTCATAACGGATTCCCATCAGTATAGAAGTGTTTCCAGAAATATTCCATTCCGCACCTGCGCCAATAATGATAGGCAAACGGAAACCAGAAATATTGTCTTCTTCCAAATAGTGATTGATGGCGTCATCTTCGGAGGTATTTGGAATGTTATTTCCGAAAATAAAGTCATTTTCATCGTCATTAACCAAACGGTCTTCATTATCGTCTGCACTTTCAAATACACCTGGAGTATAGGTGGCTTTAATCGCTCGGTACGCCAATGTTGGAGCAACACCAATTTGGCCATAATACCTCCAATACCCAATTTCATTTGTTCTAAGCTTCAAGGAAATAGGCAGTTGAAATGAGCGCATCCTGTAGGAGATTTCAACGCCACCAGTCTT
>JALRIQ010000167.1 GCA_023277325.1 Bacteroidia bacterium
GTCAACCCTGTGATAGGGTCGATCCATTCTTTGTGGATTTTCTCTGGTGTATGCTCAGCCACTTCTTCGATATCCATACCCCCTTCGGTAGTATAGATAATTACATTTTGGCTGGTTTGACGGTCGAGAAGAACCGACATATAAAATTCGTTTGGCTCAGAAGCACCTGGATAATAGACATCCTCAGCCACCAATACCTTGCTTACCAATTTTCCTTTTGGACCAGTTTGAATGGTTACCAAAGTTCCACCGAGAATATTTGAGGCAATTTCTTTCGCCTGATCGAGGTTCTTAGCCAAGGCCACACCACGTTGATCTTTTCCGATGATGCTTCCTTTTCCGCGTCCACCTGCATGGATTTGCGATTTTAATACTACCCAGCTCTGTCCGGATTGTGCCTGCATTTGTTTTGCCGCTTCAACCGCTTCTTCTGGTGTATTTGCTACGATTCCGTTCTGAACGGTAACCCCGTAAGTTTTCAGAATTTCTTTTGCCTGATATTCGTGAATGTTCATATTCTCGTTTTTAAAAGATGCGCAAAAATAGGTTTTGCCAAGGAAGCCTGCAAGGAAGAAAGAAAGCTTTCTTGGAGGGGGTGAGATCCTCCTTCGCCTCGTCCGCATAGCTATCGGGATTGGCTTCGGCGGACAGACATGAGACAAAAAAAGGTGAGATGTGAGACAAGAGAGGGTTGGACTGAACACGAGCGGCAGGAGTTTGAAATGATTATTCGAACTAAGGTCTATATTGCGTAAAAGCACACCCTATGGTAAGATTCCTTTCCTTTCGTTTTTTGTTCGTCCTGCTATCTTTTATTGCTTTATCATGGATAAATGAGTCTATAGCGCAGCTGGACACCAATTGGGTAAGCGAGCCAGATACTTCAGCGCTTTATAAAGTAAGCCGTTTCGATGGCCATTATTATATCGGAAAAATCAAACGCATGGATGCCCGGGAAATTGAGATGGATATTTTACACCGTGGAGCCTTAATAATCCCAGCCTATTTGGTAAAAAGTATTGAAGTGATTCAAGAAAATGATTTTAACCAAAACGGAGAATACGTTAGTGCCGAAAGTACGCTCGGGCAATATATTTTGAATTCGAATGCCTTTTCTATCGGGAAAGGAAATGCTGCGGTAGGCGGAAGTCTTTTTGGCCCCGACATGACAGTAGGGCTTACTGATAAGCTGAGCATGCGGCTCACCACAACGTGGGTAATGACACCAGCACTCGCCACAATCGATTATCAAATTCCTGTTTCTTCGAGATTTAATGCAAAACTGGGCCTGATGGGCGCTTGGGGAACCTGGAATTATCCTGAAGGCGGAATGGTGCTTCCTTACCTTGGATTGACATTTGGCTCGCGAGACAGAAATATCACCCTCACCGGCGGCTATGGCCAGATTTTTTCCTGGGACGGTCCGTCCCCGATCTGGTATTCCGGATTTTCCTGGATGAATAAATTAAGCCCCAGATGGAGCGTAGTTATGGATACTTATTTGAGTGGATATGAATACACCACAACTTGGGTGTCTTCTCAAAATGGTGTAGAAACCAGAACCTATACAGAATTTAACGGGATGCTGGCTCTTGCAGCGAGATACACGAACAATAGAGGAACCTTTATTCAATTCGGTGGAGGAATGGTTACCATTGATGAAGATCCCTATCCATTGCCAGTTATTCAGATGTTTCACCGATTCTGAGTTAAATAACAAAACTGCCCAAGTCTCTGATTCTCCTTTTTCCTATCTTCGCCCTCCATGGTTGAAGCGATTGGCATTCGGAAAAAATACGGCACGCTGGAAGTGTTGAAAGATATCCATTTAAAAGTGGAAGAGGGTGAAATCATCAGTATCGTCGGTGCCTCAGGTGCGGGTAAGTCGACCTTGCTCCAAATCCTGGGGACCTTAGACCGTGCTGATGAGGGAGAATTAATCATTCGTGGCACTTCCCTGCTTAAACTCAACAAAAATGCATTGGCCGATTTTCGCAACCAACATCTTGGCTTTGTTTTTCAATTCCATCATTTGCTACCGGAATTCACCGCCCTTGAAAATGCCTGCATTCCTGCCTTCATTCAAGGGGTAAAAAAGGAAGATGCGGAAAAACGGGCAAAAGAACTTCTTGAACGACTCGGACTCAAAGACCGCATGCAGCATAAACCTTCCGAACTTTCTGGAGGAGAACAACAACGTGTGGCAGTTGCCAGAGCGCTGATCAATAAGCCTGCAGTGGTATTTGCCGATGAGCCAAGTGGGAACCTGGATTCGACCAATTCACGCGAATTGCACGAGCTGTTTTTCCAACTTCGCGATGAGTTGAATCAAACCTTTATCATCGTCACCCATAATGAAGAGTTGGCCGCAAAAGCCGACCGCTGCCTTACCATTCGCGACGGACGTATTGAAGAATAAGTGCCCATGATTGATATCCATGACATCCTGCACAAGTA
>JALRIQ010000168.1 GCA_023277325.1 Bacteroidia bacterium
GGAACGAATCACGATTACTCGTTTGATATCAGTGATATACGCTTCTTTATCAAAATCGTAGTATTTCCAGTCGAAGCCAATAAAATCTCGACGCGCTGTAAAATCCAGTTTCATCGCTTCCTCAATGGTTACCGAATCAAAAGCCATGCGTGTATCGGCCGCAGTTACCTTGTTGGCGTTTAGAATTACACCATTCACCTCATACGGAATATTTGGTGTCATGTCGTAATACACATAGCGGTAACGCGTGAACATAAAGTCCCAATCGTCTTTTGCCGGCTCGTATTTCGCCAATGGTCCATTTTCCAAATGCACATAGACATAACTCACATTTGGAACCTTGTCAACGCGAATTACCTGATCATTGCTTCCGTCGATGCTGGCGGTACGAATGAGGTAATAGGTATCGGTTACTTCAAGTAATTGGAATTTTTTGTACTGCTCAAATTTGCTGTTGATGGTACGGTCGATCAAATAGACCTCTCTGCTTGGAACAAAGCCTTTATCCGCCCAGTTACCAATTGCTGAAGAGTCAATTAGAAATGAAGGGGGATCCCACTTCCACTCCGCATTATCAACATTATACAGGGCGTCAAAAGTGGTATCGCCCATTGCTGCTATTTGTACTCCTGTTCCGCCATTCATTAAAGCCCTAAAGCCATTAGCTCCGCTTTCCAAAGCAAGATCCCAATCGGCCAATTCTTCAACCGTAAAGGTTTCATTATTCAAATTATAGAAAATGACTTTACTGTAATCGCTGCCCATACTAATTTGTTGCACCACTGCATCACCAGGAGCAGGAAGCACATAGGGCTTCTCCTCTTTTTCACAAGCAGCAAACAATAGAATGGCCAATACAGGATATAGTCGAATCAGTTTTTTCATTTCATTTGGATAAGGTTAAAACGCAGGTTAACAAAAAAGGTTCTTCCCTGATTAACTGGCAAATTACTCGAACCTCCGCTATGCACACCACCAGCGCTTCCTGAATAGTTGATATTCGTGATATTAAATAAGTTCTTGGCTCCCAGCACGCAGGTAATCTTGCGCTTTAGGAATGATTTGCTCAAAGTGGCGTCCAGGGTTTGATAAGACTGCACCATAGTTTGGAAAACCTGCTGATTCTCATCTACCGCAAAGCCTGGAGTAGCTCCAGTGAATTTATAAAACACCGATACATCCATCATAATGCGTGGTACAGTATACGAAGCATTTAATCGGTATTCAGGGGAATAGACAAACTTGGAGCTGGCAAATTGGCTATAGCGGCCAGTCACTGCATAACCTGCTGCAAGGCTGAGTCCTTCCCTGCGCGCTTCACCATTGATAGCCAAACCTTGGGTCGAGAAGCTTTCAATATTCACGTACCTGTACAACTGCTGCTGTGGATCAACAACGGCAAGGTTAATCATGTCATAAAGGTGATTTCGGAATAAAGATGGCTCCAATTTCACATTCCAGCCATTCCATTTTCCGACCATAGAAAAGGAAAGATTAATATTATCCGATTGCTCCGCCTTCAAGTCCGTATTTCCTTGAATATTGTGGTTAACATCCACGAAATAGAGGCTCAATTCTTTTAAGCTTGGCGCTCTGAAACCACGGGCATATGAAGCGCGTACATGAAACCAGGAAGTTATGTCGTACTTCATATTAAAAGCCGGAACTACAGGAGCTCCGTAGCGTGAATTATAGATGAAGCGCACTCCGGGCTTAAGTGTCCAGCGGGTACCAATGGTCCATTCAGCGCTAGAAAATACCGCATAATCCTGTATCTCCTGTTTAAATCCTTCCAAACGTTCGCCTTCACCTTGTTCCAGGTTGATATCATACCCTGCTTGAAGCGAAATATGCGGATTGAATCTGTGGGTATAGATACCACGGAAAAGCCATAAGCTAAACTTGGCCGTATCCTGCGCATCGGTTTCGTTGATAGGTACTTGCGACAAACGCACCAAATCTTTCCGGTAACTGGCTTTTACACGACGGAAAGTGGAGTAATTGATGATAGAATTAAAGGTCGTATTGGGATTGATTCGGAAATCCGAAAAAATTCCATTGCTGATGCGTTCTGTATAGTAATAAGCATCCCGGGCATAGATGGCATAAGGGGTGAAAACCGGTTCACTTTTATTGCTCAGCTTTTCCCAGAAATAGCTGGATTGCAGTCGATGTAGGCTGTTTTTGTATTTAAGCCCGGCGGTGATATCCCCAAAATACTGCATGCGAGGTTTCCAGGTTTTGGAGCGAACCTCCTCACCGATTGATTGTCCTTCAAAGAAATTTCGTCCGCCAGAAATCTGCAGATGAGCGCCTTTTTTGCGAAAGCCTACACGGCCATCAAAATTGTAA
>JALRIQ010000169.1 GCA_023277325.1 Bacteroidia bacterium
CTATTCCGATAAATGCTACGATTCGGGCAGCAGATTTTGCCAGCCTTCAATTGAGCTGGAATCAGGGTGGAAGTCTGGGCGATTCCATTTTTCAAAGCGACCCATTTCAAGCCGCCAGCTATATTCTTCAAATCAGTGACCGCTGCAGTGCCGTATCGGATACTGTAATCATTTCTCTACGTGCACCATTGCTTGTAAATCCGGAGTCGGATACAACCGTTTGCGTTCAAGAGTCGCTTTACAAAGACATCAATGCCCAAGGAGGAAATAGCAACGCCTATCAATTCACCTGGTCAGATGGCCATAGTGGTGAAACCCGCCAATGGCAGCCTTCCAGCACACAGGCTTATGAAGTCATTGTTTCCGATGCCTGTTCTATTTCAGACACTGTACGATTCACCGTAAGTGTTCGAGACCCACTTGGCCTTGATTTAGGACCCGATATTAAAGTATGCGACAAACAAGACTTTGTTTTACGAGCCAAAGCTTCAGGAGGTAACCCATCGAATTACAATTATTACTGGAATGGCACCAAAAGGGCGGATTCTGCCAACTTCACAGGCAGCAGCAACAGCTGGTTTGTGGTTCGTTTAAGTGACAAATGCTCACCTGATATCATTGATTCTGTTTTCGTGCAGGTTCAAGCTCCAGCCATTCCCGCACTCGTATTAAGCGATACCCTCCTTTGTACCGATGAGGAAGTGAACGCGCAATTGGCAGGCCCCGTAAATCAGGTAAGTTGGAAGTTAAGCGACGGAACCAACTTCACCAGCGATTCCTGGACCAAATCATGGCCAAGACCAGGAATCTTTTCCGTAGAAGTTTCCATCGAAGATCTCGACGGTTGTAAGGCAGATAGTCTTTATGAAAATGTTATTCGCGTGGTAAATGCGGCCAAGGCCCAAATGAGCCTTTCTTCCAAAAGTCTGGAACTAGGCGAAGACTTACTAAGCGGAACATCCACCGACAATAACGCCGTAACTTTTCTCTGGACCATCGATGATGGTTCGAACTATTCGACCCAAAATTTCTTGCATACATTCCAGGATACCGGGCGTTATGCCATTACTCTAGCGGTGGCAGATATAGCTGGCTGCATGGATATGGGCTATGACACAGTTTTGGTTTATGATAAAGCTGTAATCTGGGTTCCCAATGCCTTCACGCCTAATACAGACGGGATGAATGAAACCTTTGCTCCCGTGTTCCTTAACCTCGAATACGGCACTTACCGAATTTATAACCGCTGGGGAGCCATCGTTTTTGAGTGTGAGGACATCTATTCCTGCAGTTGGGATGGGGGCGACAACCCTGGAGGGTTGTATACCGTGATATTTAAAGGGAAAAGCAAACAAGGCGAACAAGTCACTTACAAAGGAACAGTTCACCTTATCCGATAAAAAAAGGGGCACAAGGCCCCTTTTCAATTCTTTTATTTTTTGTGCCGCTTATTTAGGGCTCACGCCAACCACTTCATTGCGAAGTGCGTTCACATACCAAAGTTTGCCCTCCGGACCAACTTTTATTCCCACTATACCCTTATTGCCTGTAGCGATACGTCCAATTTCTTTTTTGCTATTTACGTCGAAAGCAATGATATCGCCCGTTTCATAGTCTGATACAAAAACACGGTTGTCTTTGATTTCGATACCAGCCGCCTTCTGGAAGCCTGCCTCTGCAAACACTTCGAATTCCTTGCCTTCCATTTCCCAATGCTCAGCAAGTAGTTCGTTGATCAAATTAAGATCCTGTTTCTTTCTTCCGGTCTGAATGTTTGCAAGGAGAATTTTTTCTTGAGGTCCGCTTACGATATACAACCATTTTTTGCCTGCATCCAATACCATGTGGCAAGGAACTCCGTCTAAATAACGATAATACTGCCTGTCTATCGGAGAGCTATTCACCAAAAGCGTATCCGCAGCATTGGCTTACCGCCATTTCGCAAGCGGAGCCAGTCACTGGTTTTACCAATACTCACCAGGTACCAAGCTTGCTCGGCTTCCGGTAATTGGCAAAAAAGATGCTGGTTGGTCATCGTAAACATCAAGATTGCTGGTTACGAAGTTTTTAGGGTTTAGGGCAATAATAAATAATAAGAGAGCGCACGCGCCTTAACTCCAACTCAAACTTGCCCGTCGAATTCTATTTGTCTTCAATCAGCCATCCAATGTTCAATAGCGCCCTCGACGGCAATGCCTCGGGAACCCTTTAAGAAGATCAATGTTCCTGGAATTGGCGGGTTTGTTTGCAGGTATTCTTTTGCATCGGTAGCCGTTGCAAACCAACGTGCATCTTTTCCCAATGCCTTCCCGAATGCCGGACCAATAAATACGCCTGATTTTAAGTTCAGCTCTTTCAATAAATCAAGAACAGCTTGATGCTCTTCTTCCTCATAACTACCCAACTCCAGCATGTCGCCAAGAATAAAAAAACGCTCTCCCTGGTGTTCTGCCAAACTTTTTAGAGCCACTTCCATGCTGCTTGGGTTCGCATTATAGCAGTCGAGTAAAAAGGTATATCCGGCTTTTTCCAGCACTTGGGAGCGGTTGTTTTGAGACACATAAGATTCAATGGCCGTTTTACTCACCCAATCGGGAATTCCAAAATGACGCGCTACCGCCAGTGTTGCCAGGATATTTGAAAAGTTAAACGCCCCGGGCAGCTGACTTTGTACTTCAATACCCGAATCCAGTTCCAGACTCACTCCAGGAAAACTCCCCACTAGTTTAGCACTAGTGGAACAGCTGGGGTCAGAACCGTAGGAGATCATGCGGTCGAGTCGTTTTGACATCGATTCCAGCCAGGGGTCGTCGGCATTAACGAAGGACAAACCACCATGTTTCTTCAGGTAGAGAAATAGCTCACTTTCTTCGCGTGCCACCCCTTCCATACTTCCAAAACCTTCCAGATGTTCTTTGCCAATATTGGTGATTAATCCAAAATCTGGCTCCGCAATTTCTACCAGCTCCGCAATATCTCCAGATTGATTGGTGCCCAACTCAATCACGGCAATCTCCGTATCGTCCGGCATGCTCAGCAAGGTGAGTGGAAGGCCGATATGGTTGTTTAAATTCCCTTTCGTTGCATGGGTTTTAAAATGTGTGCTTAATACCGCTTTGAGCAATTCTTTGGTGGTGGTTTTTCCATTGCTACCGCCAATACCCAAGACAGGTATAGCCATTTCTTCCCGGTACAAACGCGCCAATTCCTGTAGGGTATGTAAGGCATTATTGCTCAGCAGAAGTCGCTTTTCTTCTGGGTGTTCCTTTTTCAGATTGACATCATCAATAACCGCATAGGAAGCACCCTTTTCCAGCGCCTGCACCGCATATTTATTACCATCGAAATTGGGTCCTTTTAAAGCGAAGAATATGCATCCTTCGGGAAGCGAACGACTGTCGGTGCTCACAGCAGGGTACTTCTTGTATATTTCTAAAAGCTTGGCAACTTGACTGAATTCCATGGTAGGCCTGTAATTTAATTACGAAACTAGTCTTTCTTTAAAAACCTACATATCTATCCCATTGAAATCACCGCCTTAGCGCAAATGTTTTCTTTAAATTGCACCTTTATCGTTTGAATGACTCTCTTCTGAAAGCAACGATATGAAAGAAGAAGGAGTCATATACGTATAAATCCACCTATGAAAAAACTGCTACTTTCACTCGGAATCTTATTTTCAGTTTGCTCGTTTGCTCAATCGCCTACATTTTATCTAGGCAATAGCCTTCGCTTTCTGGATACGAATAACGATACGGTACCTTTTCCTTTTATCGGGGGTTTTGTTGCGCCGCAATTCAGTGAAATCGACCTAAACAACGACGGGGTAAAAGATCTTTTTGTCTTCGATCGAAGTGGGAATAAAAAAATGACCTTCCTCAACGAAGGCAAGGCTGGGCAGGTTTCCTATATCTATGCCCCGAAATACGAATACTCCTTTCCTGAATTGGCCCGCTGGGTATTACTCCGCGACTACAATTGCGATGGGAAAGAGGATATTTTCACTGGGTCTGAACAAAGTGGATTTACCGTTTACAAGAACGTTGGCACTGCCGACAGCCTGCAGTTTGAGCATATTGTGTATGACCTGACCGACACTACCGGCGGGAATATGTATAACCTGACTTTGGATATTCCAGCTATCGACGATGTGGACGGCGATGGCGATTTGGATATTCTTGCCTTTGGTGTACTTGGTGGTTATGTGCAGTACTACCGGAATGAGCGGGTGGAAAAAGGCTTGGACTGTGATGCCCTTAACTTCAATTTTGTCGACTTCTGCTGGGGTTCCTTTGTAGAAGCTGGCCTAACCAACGATATCATTCTTGGCGACAATTGCTTCGGCTTGAAATTCTACAAAAACCAATTGCACTCGGGCAGCACGGTCATGACTTTCGACGCCGACGAAGATGGCGATAAAGACATGCTGATTGGCGATATCGGCTTCCCAGACTTCAAATTCCTCATCAATGGGAAAAAAGAAACCAGCTGGCCCTATGATACGGTAACCTCCTATACCACCCATTACCCGCAAAACACCCTTGGGGTATACATTGATCTTTTCCCGGCTGCCTATTACCTCGACCTGAATAATGATGGAGTAAAAGATTTGATTGCCTCGTCCAATGAAGCCAACTCTGCCAGCAACCTGGGACAAAACTGGTGGTATAAAAACAACGGAAAAACCAATAAACCGGACCTGGCTTTTCAAGACAGCTCCTTCTTGCAAGACATGACCATCGATTTTGGATCACAAACCAGTCCTGCCCTGTTTGATATGGATGGTGATGGTGACCTGGACTTGGTTCTTGCCAATAGAGGTAATTACCGCGATACGAGAAACAGCAACGACCGACTGGCCCTTTTTGAAAATGTGGGGACCAGCCAAAAGGCCATTTTTAAGTTGAAGTCTGAAGACTATCTCGGTTTAAGCAATGACAGTATCACGGGAATGAACCCAACTTTCGCCGACCTTAATGGCGACGGGAAACAAGACTTGATTATTGGTCAAATCAATGGCCGCCTGAAATACTATGTGAATACAGGTACAGCAACAGTTCCTGCTTTCACCCTGCAAAATGATACCCTGGGAAGTATTGACGTCGGCACCTTGTCTGCTCCCCATTTTTATGATTTAGATGGGGATTCTGTGCTGGATTTGTTTATAGGAAATAGCACCGGTTTTGTGAAATACTACAAAAACCACGGAACGCGTAATATTCCGAATTTCCTCTCTCAACCTACCGTTGACTCCGTTGGGAAAATTCGTGTGGCCGACTTCTTCTATAATTACGGAAACTTTGACCCGAATGGAAACCCGATAGACTCCACAAAAACATTTGAATATGAAGGGCATAGTACCCCATGGATTGCGGACCTCGACAATGATGGAAATCCTGAAATACTAAGTGGCAGCCGCGGAGGAAAAATTTTCATCTATCCCCTCGATAAAAATAACCTTACTGATTCCTTCCCTAGCCTGACCGAATATTTTATTCAACCGCATAACCAATCTGGCGGTATTGTCGACCTGGGTGGAAGAACATCCTTGGCCTTAATGGATCTTGATGACGATGGCCGTTTGGATATCCTAGTTGGAAATAGTCGTGGTGGAATTCATTACCTAAGTTCCTCCTTCAGTGCAGAAGACACATTAAATAGCGTTGGTGGCGTATTGCCTTTGCTCGACTTAACCGCTTATCCTAATCCTACCGAAGGCGCATTATATCTCAAGCATGAGCAAAGCCTGAATGCCTGCCTAAAAGTAGAAGTGATTGATGTTCTTGGAAGAACCCGGCTTGTTGAAAGCTGGAATCCGTCCACCGAATCTACCAAAGCGCTTGCATTAAATAGCTTGGCAAATGGAACCTATTTTGTTGTGGTTTCTCATCCCGAATACCGCACCAATACTCTCAGAGTTACGGTTGTAAAATAGATTCTTTGCTCAGATTCAGCTAACAGAGTGGTTAGGGGTTTCCTTTTTCGCCCAGGCTTTCTTTTCTTTGTCGTTTCTTACTTGGCATGAAAAGAATTTTTACGGCAACCAGTTTGCTCTTTTTATTGAGCCCTTCGTACCTGTTCGCTCAGGAAAATAAATACGGCGAGTTCAGTGGAAACTTTCAATCAAACACCCAATTTTACGTTCGGGACGACAGGATCGGGGCGAATACTATTCAGTATCTGCGTCAGAAATCATCCACAGACGCTTGGTTGTTCATGAACTATAAATTTCAGGGCTTTGATATCACAGCCCGTTACGATGTGTTCAACAATTCGCCACTTCTTAACCCACAGCAGGCGTATACCAACGTAGGAATCGGATATTGGAGCGTAAAAAAATCCATAGGAAAACTCACCTTAACCGGAGGCTATTTCTACGACCAATTTGGAACTGGAGCTGCCTTTAGAGCTTTCGAAGATCGCCTTATCGGACTCGACTATGCTGTACGTGGAATTCATGCACAATATGAAATCAGCAATACGTGGCGGATAAAAGGTTTTACTGGTCAACAAAAGGGTTTCCTTGATCTAGGCACCAACGAAGACACCCGGTTTACAGTAAGTCCTCAAGTGGTTCAAGGCGTTTATACGGATAAACGATTTCAGTTTAAACCCGACTTCTCCCTCGATATCGCTGGGGGTGTAGTAAACCGCGTTTTAGATGGAGAAACCCTTAATCGCCTGGTTTCTGAGATAAACGGACTTCCTATTGAAAACCGCTTTCAGCCAAAAAGTAATACCTACGTAATGACTGGAGGTTTCACACTGAATTACAAAGGTTTTGCTCTGGCATCAGAATACAACTACAAAACTGCAGAAGCACTTAGAAACCCATTTACTCAACAGCTTTTTGGAAGCGATGGTTCTGTGTTCTTTACTTCCCTAGGCTATTCTCAAAAGGGCTTGGGTATAAATGCTTCCTACAAAAGGGTAGAAACCTACCAGTTCCGTTCCTCTCCATATAACGTATTGTTGAACGGTCAAATCACTTACCTACCTTCCATCACAAGGCAGAATGTTTACCGGCTTTTAGCGCGTTATATCCCTGTTGTTCAAGAGCTTGGAGAGAACGCGTTTGCTGCTGATATACTCTGGTCACCGACGAAAAAACTGACTGTCAATGCCAATTTTTCATGGGTTGATGGTGTGGATGGAAAACACCTTTTCGAAGAGTATTACCTCGACGTTTTGTACAAGTATTCCCGCAAATTGAAAATTCAGTTGGGGCTTCAAAGCGTATTCTACTCTCAAAGCATCTATCAGCTGAGCCCTGTTGCCCCTGATGTGCGCACTTTTACTCCGTTTACTGAAATCACCTATAAGCTTTCGATGAAGCAAAGTATACGCTTTGAAGCACAATACATGCATACCAGACAAGACTTAGGAAGCTTTGTAAATGCCTTGATTGAATACAATTTTGCACCGCATTGGAGCTTCTCAATTGGGGATATGGTAAACACTGACCCGGTAAGAACTGTTGGTACTCCTCAAGAAGTAGTAAGCGATGAAATCATCCATTATTACAACCTCTTTATGAGTTATCAAATGGGAGCAACTCGCCTCACAGTGAATTACCTCAAACAAGTGCAAGGAGTAAACTGTACAGGAGGTATTTGTCGTGTTGAGCCTGCTTTTAGCGGCTTCCGAATCGGACTAATTACTAACTTCTAAGCGCGGAGCAGCCTTAAAGCTAATCTGCTGGTCTTTTATTAAATTTGACATTATGTTGAAGCAATTTTCTGTTCTCGCATTCTTTACCCTTTCCTTGGCCCTCGTGTCGTGTGAAGAAGAGCCATTGCCTATAATCACCGATGCTGGTGTAGCCCCGCTAATTGATACCACCTATGTCAATCCAAGTCCTGCTGCCAAGCAGAATAAAGTGGTGCTTTTTGAAGATTTTTCAGGAGTACGTTGTCCAACTTGTCCGAACGGCCATCAAGCATTAGAGGGACTATTGACCAACTTCCCAGGACGTGTTGCCGCGGTAACCATCCATGCTGGTCAAAAAGAGTTTGTGCAGGCCGCTCCTTTTAAAGATGCCGGTCAACAGGATTTGAATACGGCTTGGGGTACAGCCATCTTTACCATCATCAATAAACCCAATGGGATTCCTTATGGTATAGTAGATCGCGTTCAAGGAACCAATATCACTTCGCAGTGGGAGTCCTTGGCTACGCAGCGCATGGGAATGAGCACAGACGCCAATGCGGAAGTAAAAGTAATCAGCTATGATGACGCCACACGAGAACTGCGTTATGAGGTGAAATTTGAAATTACCAGCGACCTGAATGAAGCTTTGTTCTTTAGCACGGTGATCACTGAAAGTGAAATCGTTGGAAAGCAAGAATATACCCAAGGAGAATACGAAGACTACGATCATAACCATATACTCCGTGATATGCCGCAGTTTTCGGAGAATCTTAACCCAAACAATGATCCGGCTACCACAACGGGCCGTGTTTTCATCAAACAATACAGCTATACCTTGCCTGAACTATGGGTGGTAGAACATTGCCATATAGTTGCCTATATTCACAAGGCGGTTGATGTACTTCAGGCCGCTGAGGTGAAAATTAAGTAGACAAATGTGGCAATCAGAGATTCGTGGCTTCAAGAACTATTTGAGGCTGGAAAAGTCCTTGTCGGCAAACTCTCTCGATGCCTATTTGCATGATGTCGAAAAGCTTACCCAGTTTCTTGAAATGCAGGAAATCGATAAAACCCCTGCAGAAGTCAGCTCCGACGAATTGCATCAATTTTTGCGCTGGGTAAGCGAATTGGGTTTGGCCGCCTCAACGCAGGCCAGAATTCTTTCCGGTATACGCGCTTTTTATAAGTACCAGCTAATGGAAGATCTTATCAAAGAAGATCCGACAGAGCTCCTGGAAGGACCAAAACTTGGAAGGAAATTACCCGACACGCTCGACTATGGAGAAATCGAAAAACTTCTGGCAGCCATCGACCGAAGCACACCAACCGGAGAAAGGAACCGCGCGATGTTAGAAGTGCTGTATGGATGCGGACTTCGTGTTTCGGAACTGATTACCCTGCAAATCTCCAATATCTTTCCCAATGAAGGTTTTGTGCGGGTAACGGGTAAAGGAGACAAAGAGCGTCTTATTCCCATTGGAGAATCTGCACTCAAACATTTGCTCATCTATATCCAACAGGTGCGCGTCCATATTCAGCCGAATCGGGAAGCAATAGATACGGTGTTTCTAAATTCCAGGGGCAATGGACTGAGCCGGGTAATGGTCTTTACCATCATCAAAAACCTGGCGAAAAGCATCGGATTGAAAAAGAGTATTTCACCGCATACCTTTCGTCACTCTTTTGCCACCCACCTGGTAGAAGGGGGCGCTGATTTACGCGCTGTTCAGCAAATGCTTGGTCATGAAAGCATTACTACCACCGAAATTTATACCCACCTCGACAGGGAGTTCCTTAAATCGGTCGTGAATAAATTTCATCCGCGGTCCGGTAGCTGAGTTTGCTTCAGCTTTCCGTAAATTCGCGAAGCATGCCATTCAAACTTATTTCTGATTTTGTTCCATCCGGTGATCAACCCGAAGCAATACGCCAATTAACAGAAGGAGTCAACGCCGGAGACCCCGCACAAACGCTACTCGGAGTAACAGGTTCCGGAAAAACCTTCACCATGGCCAACGTGATCCAAAACACGCAAAAGCCAACCCTGATTCTGAGTCATAATAAGACCTTGGTGGCGCAGCTGTATGGCGAGTTCAAGCAGTTTTTTCCAGAAAACGCGGTGGAGTATTTTGTTTCCTATTACGACTACTACCAACCTGAAGCCTTCATCCCTTCATCCAGCACCTATATTGAAAAGGACCTGAGCATCAATGAAGAGATTGAAAAAATGCGACTCAGTACCACCTCTACCTTGCTTTCCGGCAGAAGAGATGTAATTGTGGTAGCCTCCGTTTCCTGTATTTACGGTGCAGGGAACCCAAAAGATTTTGAAGGAAGCATCATCCGTCTGCATGAAGGGCAACAAATTACACGGAATACCCTCATGTATTCCCTGGTTGATTCCCTGTATTCCCGCACAACCGCCGATTTTAAAAGGGGAAATTTTCGGGTGAAGGGAGATACCATTGATGTATACGTAGCCTACGCCGATTATGCTTACCGCATTCAACTTTTTGGCAACGAAATCGAAGAAATTACGGTATTCGACCCGAGTACAGGAGGCGACCATAGCCGTCAGAAAGATATTGCCATCTACCCAGCCAACTTATATGTAACCCCAAAAGACCGCCTGCAACAATGCATTAATCAAATACAGGATGACATGGTCAAGCAGGTGAATTATTTCAACGAAAATGGCCGGCACCTTGAGGCCAAACGCCTGGAGGAAAGGGTAACATTTGACTTAGAAATGATGCGCGAATTGGGTTATTGCTCGGGTATTGAGAATTATAGCCGGTATATGGATAGAAGAAATCCAGGTGAGCGTCCTTTCTGCTTGCTAGATTATTTCCCGGATGATTTCCTCCTTATTGTGGATGAAAGTCACGTAACCATTCCGCAAGTGCGTGCGATGTATGGTGGTGACCGCTCACGAAAAACCAACCTGGTTGAGTATGGGTTCAGGTTGCCTGCAGCGATGGATAACCGTCCTTTGACCTTCGATGAATTTTACTCCATCATCAAACAAACCGTGTATGTTTCGGCAACTCCCGCCGATTTCGAAATTGCCGAGTCGGAAGGTGTTCTTGTGGAACAAATCATTCGCCCTACCGGACTGCTTGACCCAGTGATAGAAGTTCGTCCGAGTGAAAATCAGGTAGATGACCTCCTCGAAGAAATTGATGAACGCATCAAGATGGGTGACCGTATCCTGGTTACTACCTTGACCAAACGAATGGCCGAGGAGCTGACTAAATACATGGCGCGTTTGGGTATTCGTTGTCAGTATATCCACTCCGAAGTTAAAACCCTCGATCGTGTTGAAATTCTACGTGGACTTCGTCTTGGTGATTTTGATGTATTGGTTGGAGTAAACCTCTTGCGTGAGGGTCTCGACTTACCGGAAGTTTCTTTAGTAGCCATTATGGATGCGGATAAGGAAGGTTTCCTGCGCAGTGCACGTTCCCTGACTCAAACGATTGGTCGTGCAGCCCGTAACCAACGTGGGAAGGTGATTATGTATGCCGATACCATCACGGATAGCATGGCCAAGACGATCGAAGAAAACGACAGGCGCCGCGAAAAACAAATTGCCTACAATACCGAGCATGGCATAACACCGACTACGGTATTTAAGTCGAGAGAGGCCATTATGAATCAGACTTCTGTTGTGGATTACAAAGGAAGTGTGGCCAAAATCTATGTGGAGCCTGAGGAGAAAAACTCCATGGCAGCGGATCCAGTGATGAAATACCTATCGGGCGACAAACTCAAAAAAGCCATTGAAGAAACTGAAAAGGCCATGATGAAGGCCGCAAAAGAAATGGACTTTATCAGTGCCGCACGTTTGCGTGATGAGCTGATGGGAATGAAGGAAAAGCTCGAAAAAGAAGCCTAGAAGGATTTATTCCAATCGCCAAAACTGCTGAGCTGTAAACTAATTCCAGGAACGAAGGTGTAGCCCTTCAGGGTGACATTATTTCCATTCGCCAAGGGGTAGGTGCCATAATTCTGGTAATAGACACTCATGGATGGAATCAGGTAGATGAACTTATAGCCGAGCTTCATATTGACAAAAAAGCCGATGGAGTTAAATCGATTCTGATGGGAAATAGGCCTGAGTTCAACCCCATTTCCATTGAACACTTTTTCTGGCTTAAAATCATAATCAATAGCATGGATGCCGAATACTGCGCCAAAGCCAAGAGCACCAAATTCTTCATTGGGTCCAAAAGAATAGGAAAAGGTCGCTGGAATTAAGAAGTCACGGCGCGAAAAGCCATACCCCAATCGCGACTGGATATTGCCAAAATAGTCGGGTAAACTAAAGCTGCGCCACGAATACTGAAGCCCTGCACTTCCTGACCAGCGGATATCGCTGTTTTCCTGCCTTTCCTTTTCATACCCTAAAAATTGTCCATGTAAACTGAACATATTGGTGCTCCGGGAACGGGTATACCCCAGCTCAAGCCGATCCCAGACGCCAACGCGGAGGTAAAACTGAGGGCCAAATGCAAGAGGATCTATGGTATAGGCCACCAAGGCAGTATTCGCATCAGCAAGCGATTCCGAAAAAACCGCGGTATCTCCTCCGTTGTACCCCTCAGAAAACCGTTTAATGGCATCTGTCATATATACAGCCGACTCCTGTGAGACATTGGCCATATAGCTTCCACCAACCGTGATTTGTCCTTTTTGGGTAACACGTCCTGATTGATTCATCACCTTGGGAACAGAGCAGTTGGTTAAGGCCAAAGCCAGAAAAAGAAGTGGATAGATGCTGCGCATATGGCAAGTTAAATCAAAGTCGGAATAGTTTGATTGCGAGGTCTGGGCAAAAAAAAAGCGCTCCGAAGAGCGCCTTTGTAAAACCAAACCAAACCAAAACTCTATGAAGAGTATAAAAAGAACGTGTAGAGTGGTTAACTCTGTTACAAGGATGATGCACGAATTTTGCCAAATGTTGCCCAAAGCGTTAAAAAATTATAAATTTTTTACTTTTTGCTTCAAATCCATCACTGAACAGAGGGTGCAAAATCTTCGCTAATGCCTGCCGCAGTGGCACTTAGGCTGCATTAAACCATTTCCGTTCTCATGCCATGGGTAATATTCTCCATACTTTGAATTTTCGAACCAGAAATGCGGACCATTGTCTTTTCCATATTCACTCATGGTCTTACTGACATACATGCGGCCATTCATGATGACATATTGGATGCTTTCCGTATGATGGATGTCTTCCAAAGGATTCTTCTCCATGATCATCAAGTCGGCTAACTTACCGACTTCGATAGACCCAATTTGATCACCCATTCCAATATACTCGGCGCCATTCATGGTTCCGGCACGAATAACTTGAAGTGGGGTCATGCCTCCTTGTCCTAACATCCACATTTCCCAATGTGCACCGAGTCCTTCGAGCTGTCCGTGAGAACCCATATTAACTTTCACTCCGGCATCTGCTAGTTTTTTACATGACTGACTCACCAGAATATGTCCGTTTTCGTATTCCTTTTCTGGCAACATGGTTCGATGACGCGCACGGGTGTCGACAACACTGCGCGGTGTATACTTCAGCAACAGGTCTTTTTCCCAAACATTGGTATGCTGGTACCAGTAGTTCTCTCCGCTGGCTGCTCCATAACATACAATGAGGGTTGGTGTATAGCCAGTATTGGAATTGGCCCATAGCTGAACCACATCATCATATACCGGAGAAACAGGAATATTATGC
>JALRIQ010000170.1 GCA_023277325.1 Bacteroidia bacterium
CAAGATGCAGAAAGAAAGCGTATGAAACTCTATGGACTAATTGGTAAAAGCCTTTCTCATTCCTTTTCGCAATCTTACTTTCTAACGAAGTTCAAGGAAGAGGGAAACCGGGATGCCGATTACCAGCTGATCGAAATCGCTTCGATTCAAGACTTTCCAGAAGTCATTAAACTAATGCCTAAGTTGAGTGGACTGAATGTTACCATCCCTTACAAATCATCCATTCTTCCCTCTCTCAACCAATTGGATGAAAAGGCCCGTAAAATTGGCGCTATAAATACCATTGAGTTTCTTCCCAACGGACAACTCAAAGGATGGAATACCGACTATATCGGGTTTAGGGATTCAATTTTACCGCTTCTAAAAACCCATCATAAAACAGCACTTCTATTCGGTGATGGCGGAGCGTCCAAGGCTGTTCAGGCTGTATTGCAGGACCTCCATATTGCTTTTACTGTGGTGAGCCGCTCTGGCGATACACGTTATGCAGACCTGAGTGAGACATTGGTGAATGAGCATTCCATTCTTATCAATACCACACCAGTTGGGATGTATCCTAAGGTCGATGAATTGCTTCCCATTCCTTACCAAGGCATTACCCCAAACCATCTTGTTTATGACCTGGTTTATAACCCTGAAGAAACTGCTTTTCTAAAAAAAGCCAAACAGCGCGGAGCCACCTGCAAAAGCGGATTAGAAATGCTGCATCTGCAAGCGGAAGCAGCCTGGAAGATATGGACCAGGCCTAATGATGATATGCAGAATTTGGACGATTAGAGGGGTCGACAGACCACGGTTAACGGTCAACGGAATTCAAATTGCTTATTAGTTTTCAGCCTCAACCTTGACTTTAGCTTTAGCCTTTTTCGCCATAGAACTCCCCGTACTTCTTGAAGATATTCTTGAATACAAAACTTTGTACAGAAAGTACATCATTCGTATTTCCATTCAGAACACCATAAAAGCGGTCCAAATCATAATCCACGGAATTGCCGAAATTGTCGTATTGCGGAGAATCGGCCGTGACGGGCTTCTTATAAATTTTCAGCTCATGCTTGGTTCCATCCACTCTTTCCAAATTAATTACCGCATAAGGCAGAGTTGATTTCACTACAGAATCGGCCAATTGGGCAGCTAAACCTTCATAGATACTCTCGTAAGTGAGGTTCTCAAAAGTAGCGGCATATTGTTTCAGCAAAGGCATATTCAGAGCATTTGGGTCTTTCAAATCTTCTGAAACATAAGGTTCAATGCGCAGCATTCTTTCCTCTTTATGGATCGTGAATGAGCCACTTGCATCGGAGGGATAGAACATCGAAACCGATTTGAGCTCAACGATACTCGTTTGGAAAATATTGAGGCTCTTCCATTTCTTCGGATTCATATTGAAGATAGCAGATGGATATCCCATAAAGCCAGGAATATGAACCACAAATGGCATCGATGAATTCTCGAGCATCATGTGTGTGCCCAATTCGTCTGCCGCATTTCCTCCCACATAAAACACCTTGTCTTTGTGCGTGCCTTTATAGATTTCTACCTTGATGGCATTGGCCGCCATGGATTTGATGACATCATCCAGTCCTTGTTTTGGTATTGGGTTTTTTACCACCAAGCGCGTGAGGTAATCATTGAGCAATAATTTGACCTTCTCGGGCTCTGCAGGAAACTCATCATTTACCATCCAAACGCCTTTATCATTCAAGCTCAGCTTCACATAGGAAGTTGCGCTGTGTTTGGTGGCCATGAATATTTCAGTTACCTCTTCAGGCTCTTCCAAAGCAAAGTTCTTTAGCTCTGGCTTTAAGGTCGATTTGAAGTTTTTATCAATGATGGGAATGAAAATCACTGCCAATACCAATAGCATCGAGAGGACCAACAGTGTTTTTGACCAAATTGATCGCTTCTTTTTATCGCTCATATTTTCTTTTTCTAATCATGCCATTTATCAATCCAAAAAGGAGGATGATAATTACCGGAAGTACCATATTAAGTGCCTTCCATTTATTCTGTTCTTTCGGGAGATTGATTTTGTCCTTATCCAGCAAACGAAGCTGAATGTCTTTGTTGCGCACTTCAATTAGTCCGTAATCGTCGACCAGGTAATCAATACAATTCATAAAAAACTGACGATTTCCAAAGGTCTTTTTAGAGAGACGATCATATCCTGCTGGGTAATATTGTCCGTCTTGACGTACCAGGTTCAGCATCAAATCGCCATCACCTACCACAATCATTTTTCCGTTATCGACATGGTCGATAAAGGTTTTTTCCGGATCTAATTCCTTCCGGTTGGCCATGGTATAAGGTGATTCAAATCTTCCCTCCACCAATACGGCCAAGGGTTCGTCGCTATTTGGGAAATAATCTTCTGCTGGCGGCTTACGCACCACCTGCATATCAATCTCTACCGGATGATTGCTTACCCGAGATAGCCCGGTTGATTGCAACAAGACCGTTTTCTTCAAACTTGGTGAACCAACAGTATCAATCGTTGCCGGATATTGTAACCATACCAAATCAATATTTCTATTGATCGCATGGTTATTCATACTTGGTAATACCGGGAAATAGAACCAAGGTTTCGGATCTACACCACCACCCTCACGTCCAAAAGGAACAATGAGGCTATTGTAATCTTGCACTAAATCAAGATTTACGCGAATGCCATACTTGAATAGGAGGTCGGTTAGATTCAGATCATAGTCGGCGGTAAAGACTTTCCCATACCGCGCCAAACTATCGGTTTCGATAAGCAGTGGATCAATCATCCACATCACTTTTCCTCCTTGCATGATGTATTGGTCAATCCAGTACTTTTCACGCTCAGCAAAGGCAAGTCGTGGTTTGGCTACTACCACCGCATCATAGGAATTGAGTTTCGCCTTAATCAAACGATCCACAGCAAAGCCCAGGGAATCTTCAGGAACGTCTTTCAGTTGATCGAGGATTTGTCCGTAAAATGCTGAATCATCAAAATTGAGATTCATGCGCTCCACATCGTAATACTCGTCAAGTAGGCGTTTTGCATCGAGCAATTGCAGGTCGGCGAGTTCTCCATGTCCATCCAAAAAGGCAATACGCTTGCGGCTTGTCTGCACACAACGGCGGAGGGTATTGGCAATAGTAAATTCAAGGGCCTCAACTGCCTTATTCAAGGTAGCCGGGTTATTTACCGTCATACTTGGGTCGATGAGGTACATCGGGTATTGTTGTCCTTTGTAGAACACATGGGCTCCAGGAACAATCAACTTCTGACGAGAGCCGTCATTGGTTTTTTCATAAAGGTCAGTTACCTGAATTCCTGATTCGCGAAGTTCGACAAGCACATTGCGGAGGTCTTCTCCTTCAAGTCCTTCGAGCGGGTTGTAAATTTCATACTCGATATTATTATCCGAAGCATAACGGAATTCATCGAGCATCTCCTTGGTGGAGTTTCTCAGGTTTTTATAGGCAGGTGGCAGATCGTCGCCATCCAAATAAATCTTCACATAGAATACATCGTCGAGGGCTCCTGCGAGTTTTTCAGATGCATCCGAAAGCGTATACCTTTTCTCCTTCGTAAAATCGAAACGGTGAAATACGCGGGAAGACAAATAGTTCAATACCCCAATAAGTGCAAGGGCGAGAACCAGTTCTAATATCGATTGTGAGCGCAAATTCCTTTTCTTCATACCCTTACCATTTGCGGCTTCCAAAAACCGTTTTCGTTAACAAAATGAAAAATACGATGACGCTTAAAAAGTAGAAAGCATCACGGGTATCGAGCACTCCGCGGGAGATAGACTCATAATGTGCGAACATACCCAACCAGGAAATCACATAATCCAGGTCGCCCAGCATCTTCAATTCACCGAGGTAATGGAAGGCCGAAAAGAAGAAAAAGCAGAGGAATGTGGAGATGATAAATGCAGAAATCTGGTTATCGGTAATGCTACTAGCAAACATGCCAATGGCAACAAAGGTTGACCCCACCATCAATAAACCGATATAAGAACCCAAGATGGCGCCAGAATCAATATTACCCACCGGATAGGCCAGGTAGCGCACGCTGAGGTAGTATACGATTGTTGGGATTAGCGAGAACAATACCAGCGTTACACCGGCAAAAAACTTCCCGAGGATGATATTCAGGTCGCTTACCGGACTGGTCGTTAAAGTTTCGATGGTCCCTGCCCTTTTTTCATCGGCAAAGGAGCGCATGGTTATCGCGGATACCAGGAAAATAAAAACCCAGGGTGCAATAAAAAAGAGGGGATCGAGATTCGAATACCCTAAGTCAAGCACATTGGTATCAGGGAAAATCCACATGAACAAGCCAATTGCCAGCAAGAATGTGATGATCACAATATAGGCAATGAGCGAGCTGAGGAAACTCCGGATTTCTTTGATATAGATCACGAACATCCTTAATTGCTTTTAGCTTTTTGAGATTTTGCAGGAGCACTTTTAGTTAATTCTCTGAAGATAGACTCCAGTTTAACCTCGTCTTCTTGCATGGATAGAATAATGGTTTTGGCTTCTACGGCAATGGCAAAAACCTGTTCTTTGATTTGGTCGATAGAAGTTCCATGGATGGCGAATTTCTTGTCTCCCAAGTTCTCCACCTGACTCACTCCTTCAATGCGTTTGAGTAAATCACTATGCACAGGATCGCGGAACTCAACCGTTAATTTGG
>JALRIQ010000171.1 GCA_023277325.1 Bacteroidia bacterium
GCGGCCATTCTTCAGTCTGAGGCCCATTGTATGGATGTGCATGCCTTTTTTGAAAAGCAGTCCTACCGCAACCGAACCATCATCCTTGGCCCAAATGGATTGCAGTCCTTGGTCGTTCCGATTTACGGGCGCAATAAGAAACAGGCCATGCTGGAGGTACGTATCAGCGACGAAATAGCCTGGCAAAGAAATCACCTGAATAGTTTGCAGACGGCTTACCGTTCAGCGCCCTATTACGAGTATATCTATCCTGAATTGGAAAAGATACTTCTGCAGAACCATACGCATCTGGCAGAGTTCAATGCGGCGCTTCATGCCTTCTTCATCAAACGTTTGAAGCATACTTTGCCGAAAGATTCAGTATCCTATGATTTAATCGAGGGAGAATTAGACAAGCGTGAGCTGTTTCATCCCAAAAAAGAAAAGGAGCTATTAGCTCCTTATTCACAGGTTTTTCAAGAAAAATTCGGTTTTGTATCGGGGGCGGGAATCATCGATTTACTGATGAATGAGCTCCCCAACGCAAGTACTTACCTTAAACAGCTTGTGGTTCGTTGAAAACGCCCATATTCGAGAACTTCTCGATACGTTGCATCATCAAATCATGAGGCTCCAATAAGCGTAATTCCTTGCTTGCTTTTTTGATTTCTTTCTTCACGTTAGCGAAGATCTCTTCCGGGTTATTGTGTGCTCCACCGAGTGGTTCTTTGACGATTCCGTCAATCAATCCGTTTTTCAACATATCGTCGGCAGTAAGCTTCAAAGCATCGGCTGCTTTTTCTTTATAATCCCAGCTTCTCCATAGGATAGATGAGCAAGATTCTGGAGAAATTACAGAGTACCAGGTGTATTCGAGCATGAGTACACGGTCGCCAATACCAATTCCTAAGGCACCTCCTGAAGCTCCTTCCCCAATGATGAAGCAGATAACTGGAACCTTAAGTTTAGCCATTTCAAGGAGGTTACGCGCAATCGCTTCCCCTTGTCCGCGTTCTTCCGCTTCCAAACCTGGGGATGCTCCTGGCGTATCGATAAACGTAACAATCGGCTTATTGAATTTCTCCGCAAGCTTCATCAGGCGCAATGCCTTACGGTAGCCTTCAGGATTGGCCATACCGAAATTACGCATCTGACGTTGTTTGGTATTTCTTCCTTTTTGTTGGCCAATTACGAAATAGGATTTGCCATCAATAGAGCCAATTCCACCAATCATGGCTTTATCGTCTTTTACATTCCGGTCTCCATGCATTTCGATGAAATCATCAAATACTCCCCGAATATAATCGAGGGTATAGGGACGGTCTGGGTGACGAGATATTTGGACTTTTTGCCATCCGGTTAGGTGGCTGTAGATTTCTTTTTTGGTCTTGAGAATATTGTCTTCCAATTCCTTCATGGAAGCGCTCATGTCCACTTTTCCTTTTTCTGCGATTTGCTGGGCCTTTTCGAGTTGTTCCTCGAGTTCAGCGATCGGCTTTTCAAAGTCGAATGTGCTCATATGTTTTGCTAATTCTAAGGGTGCAAAGTAAAGGGAAAAAAATAAATCGCCTTGTATTAAGTTATATCGAGGCAGTGTTCATTAACAAATTCTTGAATAAGAGAATAGATAAGTGCAATTAAATCAAATGATAGAACAACGATTTGAAGAACAGTTAGCCGAAGTTCGCCGCCATTACGAATCGGGAGATAATGATTTAGGACTTCGCCGTTTGCTCAACTGTGCGATAGAAACACAGGATGCGGCAGTGTTTCGTGAGCCGCTCGCTTTTTGTGATTGGTGTGAGATAGATGCGAATAAACAACAAGATCCACTCAGTCAGGTTTTACCGCTTTTAGAAAAGATGCACCGCTGCGGCGTGAAAATCACTACCGAAGCTTCCAATTTCTTGAAAGCTTTTTGCGGACTGGTTCCGACGATGAAGCTCTGCTTTATGTCGGAATGCAGACAAACCGACAAAGTCGGGTTCGTCTGCAACGGGACTCGAACTATCTGTACTTTGTGATAAATTGAAGCAGTCGCTGTCTATTTAGATTTTTAAGTTTCTTTTCGAGAATCATCGCTTCACTTCTCGTTTCTTTTTGAATTGTCAATTTGATTGTCCAGGGACGATAGGGCTTCGTGGGTTCAACCGCGCCCGAATTGTGGCGTGATAGACGATCGGACATATCGTTAGTTTGACCGATATAATACTTATCGAACTCTTCAGAATAGAGTATGTAAACCCAGAACATCATAAAACAAAAAAAGCTTCCAATTTCTTGAAAGCTTTTTGCGGACTGGACGGGACTCGAACCCGCGACCTCCGCCGTGACAGGGCGGCATTCTAACCAGCTGAACTACCAATCCGTTCCTCTTGGGGAGTGCAAAGATAGAAATTTCTCTATTCTGTCAAATAGCTTTAAAAAAAATTGCTCAAAAAATTTCTAAATCGCTCATTATCAATATAAAAAAACGAGGGGTTTTAAGGGGGTCAATCCGAATCGGAAATATTCCTTCTTGCCCTTCCAGATCCTGCATACACATACGCTGAGGTCGGCCTAAGGCACAATAGATAGACTATGTTTTCAGGGTTTGCAGCGCAGAAACATAAAAGGAATCACCTTTTGGGTAATAGCTGCCAATAATTAACTGACTCGAATACCATCGGCTTTGCTTGGTGTCATTCGCAGGAAACTCGGAATAAAATTCGCTCCAGAAGGATTGATCATGATACCTACCACGGTTTTATGCAAGTAGACCTGCCAGTACATCAACCTTCTGGTGGATAGGGTTGCTGGTGAAAAGCGGCTTATACTCAGGATGATGATTAAAAAGCTACTCATAGAACCGCTCGATCATAAGCATACCGCGTGGACCTATTTGTTTCCAGTTTTTTTCAATAAGAAGGCGGTCACTTTGGTTAAATAGTTCCATGTGTATGTTGTTAGGAACAAGAGAATAGAAAGCGCGTAAATTTTAAACAAAAATAGCACCTAATTCCTTGTGATTTGAAGGAGTTCTCGTGCTCCCAAATAAAAGTACCAGATGGATAAGCCCAGGAATACATGACTAAAATCTAAGTGGTTGAACCACTCCATTGGAGCCAGCTTCAATGCAAAAATTACAGCAGCAATGACGCTAAACCCGATTCCGAGCCAAAATCGTTGAAATACCTTCACAAAAAGCTTTTTGCGAATCATGAATATGCCGTAACCTCCAATAAGTAAAAGTAAACCGAATCCGGTATGCAGTCCTACCCACATGAATTTGAGCGACCATATACATAAGATACTGGATGAAATAAAAAGGGCAGTTGCTAAAGCGGCAGAGAAGAGGTAGAGTCTTTTTGGGATATGCGCTCCAACCAAACGGAGAACTACAAGCTCAAGGGCAAAAACACTTCCTATACTTAAGAGCCAACCTGGTATTTTTGCAGGCATACCTAAGGCGTACAAAAATCCATGTCCTAAAATCCCTCCAAGCAGCGTACTTGAACCGAGTAGGTAAAAATGCCAAAGCAATAATTTTCTGCTTCCCGATTCACCGTTCAGCGCAGAAAGTTTTTTTGCGAAGTAAAATGCAAGGATAGCCAACAGGATATCCGTTAAGGTACCCATGAATTCTGCAATCTCCAACGAACCAATAAATAGTGAGGGCCCTTTCATGGGCGCAATTTTACGAAAAATGCACTTATGTTATTCTAGGAACGACGCTTAAATGGTTGAATCAACTCTTCTACTTTGTCGATGATTTCTTTGGCTTGCTGCACCACGACTTTACCTTCACTGGTAGGGGTGATGGGTTGTTTGGAACGGTCGAATAGTGATTTGCCTAATCGGTCTTCCAGGGATTTAATCTGTTGACTTACTGTGCTTTGTTCTGCTGCACAAATGTCTGCAGCTTTAGAAAAACTTCCTGTTTCTGCCACCGCAATGGCATATTGAAGTTGACGTAGGGTTACGAGCATAGCTTTGGATGGTAAACACAAATATGCATTATTCGCCTGATATTCAGCGCAACCAGTCTGTGTGTTTTGACACAATCTCGATAAATTCCTGAGGTAGGCCTGCTGTAAATAATTAATTTTGTGGGATGAGACTTGGGCTACTGGGTAGTGTATTATTCTATTTTTCCTTTGCTATTGCTCAGGTTCCGTCCTATGGCAGCTCAAAAACGATTGATATAGCTACCTGGAATTTATTCTGGTACGGTCACCCGAATTATGGCTCAACGAATAATGCCACCCAGAGAAATGGAGTAGGGGAAGTGCTGCGCAATACGCGAGTCGATATTTGGTTCTTTCAGGAAATAGTCGACAGCAGCGACCTAAGTCAGGTACTAAAGGAGTCTGGAAATTTCGGCCACATTTACAGCCATTATTGGCAAGATCAAAAGATGGGCATTGCCTGGGACACCAAGCAATGGGTCCTCTTAAGCGATTCTCAATTATATGCTTCCAATTCCACTTCCTTTGCGAACGGTCGCCTGCCTTTGTTTGCGGCATTGGTTTCAATCAATACCCAGGACACCCTTTTCTTGGTAAACCTGCACCTTAAGGCACATACCGGAACAGCAGAGAAAAAGGAGGAAGCATACTGGAATAGAAGAGCTTCGGCAGTTTTGATGAATGCTTGGCAGCAAGCGCATGCTGGTTCTAAAGTTCTCATAGCAGGTGACTGGAATGACGATATCGATATCAGCAATCACAAGGATACGGTGAGTCCTTTTTTTGATGTTATGGATCTAGATGGTAAGTTTCTTTTTGAAAAAGAAGCATTTGCTGGAGAACATTCCTGGTATTATGGTAATTCGATGATTGATCATATGTGGGCCAACCCCCGCATGTTGGCTTCCTTTAAATTGAACTCGCAAAAAATCCTGCCCCTGGATTGGTACCTGCCCAATTACCCGACCCAAGTTTCAGATCATTTTCCACTTTTTGCTGCTTTTGAACCAAGCAAAAGCACTGGTTTATCCGATGTACCTCATGAAATTCTGCTTTATCCGAATCCATGTTCAGGCACCGCACTAATTTCTGGAATTTCCGCCACGGATATAGTGAAACTTGTTGATGCACAAGGGATACAGCTGAATGCAAATGCCGAATCGCTTGATGGTCATGTAAAGATTTCTGGATTGAAAGCGGGTTACTATTTTATTCAGGTAAGTCGTGGAGAACAAGTCTTTTATTATCGCTTGGTAGTGAAGCCTTAGGAGGATTATATTTGCGCAAACGAATTTTATGGCAACAACTTCTGACGTAAGTGTAGGAACCTTCCTCCGCTATAATGGCGAATTGGTTCAAGTGATAGAGTGGCAACACCGTACTCCGGGTAACTTGAGAGCATTCTATCAAGGAAAAATGAAGAATGTAAGAACAGGTAAAGCGGTAGAAAACCGTTTCCGTTCTGGTGAAAACGTTGAAATTGCGCGTGTTGAAGTGCGTGAGCTTCAATACCTGTATAAAGATGGCGATAGCCTTGTTTGCATGGACGAAGAGACTTTTGAGCAAACCTATATTGAAGAGCATTTTTTCGGAAATACCGTTCAATTCCTGAAAGAGGGAATGACCGTACAGGTAGCTTTTGAATCAGAAATGCCCGTTTCTGCAAGTGCTCCTGCAACTGTTGAATTGGAAGTAACCTATAGCGAGCCTGGTGTAAAAGGCGATACAGCAACGAACACATTGAAACCGGCTACTTTGGAAACGGGTGCCGTGGTAAACGTTCCGTTGTTTGTAAATATTGGCGAGGTCATTAAGATTGATACCGCCACGGGTGCTTACCTGGAAAGAGCGAAAGGATAATGAAAGCCCGCGGAGCAGCTTCCAATTTTTTAGGGATTGAAGAGGGGAGCCTGTGCAGTTACGAATCGGCAAAATACGTTATTCAGTCTGCACCTTATGAGCATACCTCTTCTTATTTGAGTGGCTCCGACAAAGGTCCGGAAGCGATTCTGGAAGCGTCCCATTATGTTGAGTTTTATGATGAGGAGCTTGATCAGGAAACCTTTCGCAAAGGAGGTATAGCTACCCTGGACCCGATTGACTTTACTGGCAAGTTTGATAAAGAGGCGGTTGACCTTATTGAGGCGGAAACAAGCAAATTAATCAACGACGGTAAATTTGTGATTAGCCTTGGAGCAGAGCATACGGTAACGTATGGTTTTGTTAAAGCACACCTCAAAAAATACCCAAACCTGAGTGTTTTGCAGATTGATGCGCACAGCGATTTGCGTCAGGCTTATCAAGGAAACCCATACAGTCATGCTTCGGTAATGGCACGTGTGAATGATCTCAATGTGAAGATTTCACAAGCGGGAATTCGCGCTCAATGCATTGAAGAAGCCGAACTCATCAAATCCTCTCCAAATATCAAAACGGCCTATGCGCATCAGGTGCGAAGAAATCCGAATTGGATGACGGAGCTGGTTGACCACCTAGGTGACGACGTGTATATCACCATCGATGCAGATGGCTTTGATCCGTCTATCATGCCTGCTGTAGGCACTGCTGAGCCAAACGGCCTGTTTTGGGAAGAAACTATGCAGCTGTTTCAGCTCTGTGCGACGAAGAAAAATATTATTGGATTCGATATCGTAGAATGTGCCCCAATGGAAGGAAGCATTTTATCTGAATTCACCTTGGCTAAAGTGCTTTACAGGCTCTTGGGCTATATCACCATCAATACCAAATAATGAGAGTTTATTTAGACAATGCCGCCACAACCCCTCTGGATCCTGCTGTGATTGAAGCAATGGCCGAGGTGATGAAAAACAACTACGGTAACCCCTCTTCGATTCATGCTCA
This sequence comes from Bacteroidia bacterium, assembly GCA_023277325.1. Lineage (GTDB taxonomy): Bacteria > Bacteroidota > Bacteroidia > UBA8524 > UBA8524 > UBA8524. The sequence continues at coordinate 6,789 of JALRIQ010000171.1, forward strand.
AGGAAGAGAAGTAAGAACATTAATTGAAGAAAGTAGAAAAACGGTTGCGCGCCTTTTGAATGTAACGCCTTCGGAGATTTTCTTTACTTCTGGTGGGACAGAAGCAGATAATATGTCGATTCGCTGCAGTGTTGAAGACCTGGGAGTGAAACGCATCATTACCTCGCCAATCGAACACCACGCGGTTTTGCATACTGCGGAAGAAATGGAGCAGAAGGGGAAAGCAAAAGTGGAATTTGTCAAACTCCTCGAAAATGGCCATGTTGATTTGAATCATCTGAAAGAATTATTGGCAATGGGAACGGAGAAAACCCTTGTTTCTCTGATGCATGCGAATAATGAAATTGGAAACCTCCTGGATATGGATGCAGTCGGTGCATTATGTGAAGAACATGGTGCATTGTTTCATTCAGATACCGTGCAGACCATGGCACATTATACCTTCAATTTGCAAAAGACCCATGTGGATTTCCTTGCCGGTGCAGCGCATAAATTCAATGGACCGAAAGGGGTGGGTTTTATCTATATCAGCAATAGAAATAAAATTAAGCCTATACTGACTGGAGGGTCACAAGAGCGTAATATGCGCGGTGGTACTGAAAATGTATACGGTATCGTAGGTTTGGCGAAAGCTTTTCAAATCGCCCATGATCAAATGACACAGAAGTCGGCGCATATCTCTGGCTTAAAGAACTACATGATTGAACGCCTGGAAGCTGAAATCCCAGGAATTCAATTTAATGGAGATGCGAAAGGAAGGAACTTATATACCGTTTTGAGTGTAAGCTTTCCACCTTCAAAAGTTTCCGATATGATGTTGTTCAAGCTTGATATTGAAGGTGTTGCTGCTTCTGGTGGTAGCGCTTGTTCATCGGGTTCTGATGTTGGCTCCCATGTTCTGGGTGCCCTTGGAGCAGATAAATCCAGAGCTAACGTGCGTTTTTCCTTCGGCAAATTCAATACAAAAGAGGAAATTGATTTCGTAATTGAAAAATTGAAAGCCATGCATGGTGAATTAATGCCGCAGTAGTTCAGATTAATTTCATGAGGATTCGTCTCTTTGTCGTTTTTTTATTTCTTCATTGTCTTGTAAAAGCGCAGCCTTATTACCAGAAAGATAGTGCATTGCATGCAGGCTATGTGTTGTTTTACCATGGAGACTACGACGAGGCAGGGAAATTGTTTTTCGCAGCCTTGAAGGGAGCGCAGGAAGAGGGAAACAAGCAAATAAAAGCAGAGGCTTACCGTTTATTGGGTGAGGTGAATAGAGCTTCAACGAATCGTCCTTACGCAATTAAGTACCTGGATATTGCTGAG
>JALRIQ010000172.1 GCA_023277325.1 Bacteroidia bacterium
TCGCGACGGACGTATTGAAGAATAAGTGCCCATGATTGATATCCATGACATCCTGTACAAGTATTGGGGCTACGATCAATTTCGTCCCTTGCAGCAGGATATCATCAATTCAGTCCTGGATGGAAAAGATACTTTAGCCCTGCTCCCAACCGGAGGGGGGAAATCACTCTGTTTTCAGGTTCCTGCCCTGGCTAAAGAAGGCATGTGCATTGTGGTCTCTCCTTTGATTGCCTTGATGAAGGACCAGGTAGAAAACCTGATCAAACGAGACATACCGGCAATAGCTATATTCTCTGGTATGAGCTTTCGTCAAATTGACCGTGAGCTTGATAAATGTATTCGAGGGGAGTACAAATTTCTATATGTGTCCCCTGAGCGCTTAAAAACAGAAATATTCAAAGCAAGGATGCCGCAAATGAAGGTAAATCTTCTGGCCATCGATGAAGCGCATTGTATATCCCAATGGGGCTATGATTTCCGACCTGAATACTTGCAGATTGCAGAGATTCGCAAATTCACCAAAGCCCCTATCCTTGCACTTACCGCCACGGCCACTGCGCGTGTAGTGGAGGATATTCAGTTTCGACTAGAATTCAAAAAACCGCATCTTTTTCGCAAAAGTTTTGAGCGGAAAAACCTGCACTATATCGCCATACACGAGGAAGATAAACTCGGACGTATTTACCGACTCTGCAAAGGATTTCAAGGAACGGGTATTGTTTATGCAAGAAACCGAAAGCTTTGCCGGGACATCGCCGAATACCTACATCAGAACGGAATTTCGGCCGATTATTACCATGCCGGATTGGATGCCTTGCAAAGAAATAGAAAGCAAGAAGCCTGGATTGAAAACCGTATTCGGGTGATCGTAGCAACCAATGCCTTTGGGATGGGTATCGACAAACCCGATGTGCGCTTTGTTTTGCATTATGAAATGCCAGACAGTCTCGAAGCCTATTACCAGGAAGCAGGAAGGGCCGGTAGAGATGAAAAAGAAGCACATTGCATTTCCCTGGTGCACGAACAAGATAAGCTCCGCTCCTTTGAGCAATTGGATAAATCCTATCCTACTTATGAAGAAGTCGCACGCGTTTATGAAGCGGTTTGCAATCATTTTCAAATAGCGGTGCACAGCGGGGAAATGCGCGAGGTGGAATTCGATATGCTGGAATTCGCCTATGCTGCAGGATTATCTTCCCCAGAGGTATATCATGCCTTGCGTATTCTGGAGATGGAAGACATCATCGCCTTATCCGAAGCCATTCATCAGCCGGCACAACTGCACTTTTTGGTGAACAATACCGTGCTCTACGATTTTGAGCTGCGGAATCCGAAAATCGCACCCATCCTGCAACTTCTTCTGCGCACCTACGGCGGACTCTTTGATCAATACAAACGCATTGATGAAAATTACCTTGCACGAAAAAGTCGTGTTCCTGTCGAGGACCTAATAAAGCTCCTTGAAAAACTTAAGGAACATCAGCTGCTCGATTATATCCCAGCACGTGATAAACCTACATTAACCTTCCTGAAAGCCCGGGAACATAAACTGCATTATGACCAGTTGGCGGTTAAAAAAAGAAAAGAAGATGCGCGTGCACGACTCGAACGTGTTTTTGATTATGCCCTGAGAACGGATACCTGCAGAAGCCAGCTGTTATTGCAGTATTTCGACGAAAAAAACCCACCACGCTGCGGTCAATGCGATGTTTGCCTGAAGGATAAAAATCATCCAAAATCAGAAAATGAATACCGCGAATGGGCGGAAAAGCTGATTAAATCGGATATTCGCACCCTCAATGAAATGATTCAAAGCATGGGCTATTGGCATGAAGAAGGACTTTCCCTTGCCTTGCAGCACCTTTTGGATGAAGGTTTTATTGAATTAGACAATCAGCAAAAACTCCTTTGGATAGAAAAGCCATAAAACGGATCAGCTTTACCGTGGTGAATGACCTTACCTACGACCAGCGGATGCAACGGATTTGCACCTGTTTGGCCGAAAATGGTTTTGAAGTCACCTTGATCGGGCGAAAACTCCCCCATTCAACGGCCTTGCCCCATTATCCTTTTCGAACAGTTCGGTTGCCCTTTTTCTTTCGCTCGGGAAAAGCCTTCTATCTGGAAGTCCAAATCCGCTATTTCTTCTACCTGCTTTTTCATGCCTATGATTATTATGGAGCAGTTGATTTAGATACTGCCCTTCCGAATTTGCTCGTAGCACGATTAAAAGGAAAAAAATGGGTGTATGATGCGCATGAATATTTTACCGAAGTACCTGAGGTTGTAAATCGCCCTTCTGTAAAACGTATATGGGAGTGGGTAGAACGAATCGCCGTTCCCAGAGCGGATATTGCCTATACCGTTAGTCCAGGTTTGGCGAAACTCTTCGGTGAAAAATACCAAAAAACCTTTGGCGTGGTGCGGAATGTTCCTTTAAAAAGTAAGGTACCTGTTCGAAAAGCAGCTATGCCATTCATACTCTATCAGGGAGCATTAAACGAAGGACGTTGTCTGGAGTTTCTATTGCCCGCTATCAAAGGATTACCGATTCATTTAAAAATTGCGGGAGAAGGAGATTTAAGTGAATCTCTTCGAAAACTTTATCATTCCTTGGAACTCGAAGACCAGGTTGAATTTTTAGGTTACGTAAAACCCGATGACCTCAAAAAAATTACGCCACAAGCTTACCTCGGATTTAATGTGCTGGAAAATAAAGGCTTAAGCTATTATTATTCATTGGCAAACAAATGTTTCGACTACCTGCAAGCAGAAGTACCCTACCTGTGTAGTCCATTTCCAGAATATTTAAGCCTTGCAGAAGCCTATCCAGCGATTATTTTTGCCGCAGCGAACGAAGCAGAAATTCGTCTTGCACTAGAAGGCATCATCGCAGACCCAAATAAATACCAATCAATGCGTGAAGCCTGCGTAAGGGCAAAAGAAACCCTGAATTGGGAATCAGAACAACACGTGTTATTGGCGCAGTATGAAGAGCAAAGCTGAACATATTCACCTCATCGCTTTTGATGTACCCTGGCCAGCCAATTATGGTGGAGTCATTGATATCTTCTATAAACTAAAAGCACTTCATGCTCAGGGAGTTCGTGTAACGCTGCATTGTTACCAATACGGGAGGGACGATAGCCAGGAGCTACTGCAATATGCCGACAAGGTGTATTATTATAAACGCAGAACATTCAAAAATCCTTTTTATAGCAAGCTTCCTTATATCGTAGCATCACGCAATACCAGCGAACTTCTTGAAAATTTGCTGATGGATGATGATCCGATCCTATTTGAAGGACTGCATTGTTGTTACTATTTAAATCATACTCTGCTTAAAAAACGCATTAAAATTGTACGTACCCACAATGTGGAGCATGAGTATTATTCAAAACTCGAAGAAGTAGAGGATAATTTTTTTAAGAAATACTTCTTTCGAATTGAAAGTGAGCGACTTAAAAAATTTGAAAATCAACTGAAACATGCCAGTTTGGTGGCGGCCATATCTCCTTCCGACTATACCCATTTCAGTAAAAAATTCAGTCAAACCTTCTATCTACCCGCCTTCCATCCTAATCAAGAGGTGAATAGTTTACACGGTAAGGGCGAATATGCCTTCTACCACGGTAACCTCTCTGTTGGAGAAAATGATGTGGCTGCTCGTTTCCTGGTGCGTGAAGTATTCGATGAGCCTATATTTCCACTAATCATTGCAGGAAGTCATCCATCGACAGAATTGCTGAAAAGCCTCGAAGGCAAAGAGCATATCCGTTTGTTGAATCATCTGGACTCAGAGGAAATGCTGAATTATGTGCGGGATGCTCATGTCAATATCCTCCCTACGTTCCAAAGCACGGGCATCAAATTAAAGCTCATTAACTCCCTTTATATAGGTCGTTTTTGTCTCGTCAATAATTTAATGGTGGCAAATACCGGGTTAGAGGATTTCTGTATTGTTGCCAATTCGGCAAGTCAGATGAAAAAAGAAGTGAAGAAACTGATTAAAAAAGAATTTAGTCTGGCTGACCGCGATGAAAGAAAGGAAGTTTTGGAAGATGGGTTTTCCACCTTTAAAAATGCAGGGTTTTTGATGGAGGCTATCCGTTCAATGAAGAAATAGCCTGAATCTTGCCTGATTCACAACGGTAAATTTTCCCAAAAAACTTATTGATCAAACGGTAATCGTGCGTGGCCATAAATATGGCGGTACCTTTTGAGCTGATATCCTTGAGCAGTTTCATGATATCATCTGCAACCTCAGGATCAAGGTTCCCGGTAGGCTCATCGG
>JALRIQ010000173.1 GCA_023277325.1 Bacteroidia bacterium
ACCTGAGCTCACGCCTGGATTTGTTTAATAATTATACCGACGAAAACCGTCCAAATCGCAAAAATATTGATGTGAACTGGGAAACACGTATCAATATGAAAATCAATAAGTGGCTTTCTTGCACCTTCTTCACCCATGTCATTTACGACCAGGATATTTTAATTGCAGTGAGAGAGCGGCCAGGACAACGCGGACCACGCACTCAGTTCAAACAGGTATTAGGAGTAGGCCTTTCTTATAAGTTCGGCAATAATTAATTTCATCTTTACCTCTTTTCGCTGATTCGGAAGGTATTCTTGAGGATTCGTAAAGGGGAATTATGGATAAAACATTGCTGGCTGTCGATGACGAAAAATCAATTTTGATGATTTTAGACTTTGTATTTGGTAAAAAATACAAGGTGGTTCAAAAAACCAATGGACAAGAAGCTTCTGAATGGCTTCAGCAAGGGAATATGTCCGATGTGATTGTCGCTGACATGAATACGCCCGAGATGAACGGCTTTGAATTCATTCTTTAAATTTGCTCAAGCGGCCTGTAACGCGATCTTCCACTTATCATGCTAAGTGGAAATGAAAACACAGCTGATAAAATCAAATGCCTGAATGCGGGCGCCGACGATTAACTGATCAAGCCCTTTGCCCAGAAGAACTGGAGGCGCACATCAATAATATCTACCGTAAATGAATCGCTAGCAAATGGATAAACCCAAATACCGTTTAGACTCGATTATTCTCATGGGTAGATGATGATCAAAATAAGAAAAAGGCAGTGCAGGAACCCGAGAATGACCAGATGGAATTAGGCAGTTCTGGCTTGCTCTATACTGATGGGAAAGCCCTCACTGAAGAGGAATTCCGTCAGCTTAAAAAGGAATAAAACGGCGCTACCTTTATCAAGATCAAAGACGACCCACGGGTAACTCAAGTCGGCAAGTTTATTCGGAACACCAGTATCGATGAATTGCCGCAGCTCTCTAATATACTTATTGGCGATATGTCGATTGTAAGGCAACAAACCGCTTCCTTTATATGAAGCCGAGAAAATTACTACCGACCGATTTGCTCGTCGTTTCTTAGCCCCTGCAGGCATCACCGGACTATGGCAGGTGACCAAACGAGGAAGTAAGGGAAATGAGTGAAGAAGAGCGTATGATGCTCGAGAATGACTATGCGCGGGATAATTCCTTCCGCTGTGATATTAAGCTTATCCTAAAAACGATTCCTGCGTTGCTCCAAAAGGAGAATGTTTAGGAGACGTAAGACAAGAGACAAGAGACAAGAGACAAAAGACAAAAGACAAAAGACTGGGAGACAAGAGACTTTTAGGCCTCTAGTTTTAGCCAGCCTTTTTTGTAGTTGATGATGGCATTAAAATGCTCGAGGATATCACCTCCGAGGATCATATCAAAAGGTTCTACCCCAATAGCTTGATAGGTCGCGGTAATATGACTTAAGTCGAGCACCCCCACATAGAGGTCTTCGATTTCCAAACGACCCAGTTTTAGCTTTTTGATTTTAGCAACGGTTGTATCCAGCATTTGCTCGCCGATACCTTTGGCCTGGCTTTCACTTTCACTGATCAGTTTGACCTTTTTCAAGTCAGGTAAAATGGCTTTACCCAATACAGATTTAGATGCCCCTGTATCGATGAGGGCGCGGAGCTTTTTCTTACCGATTCGCAGCTCCATAAAAATATGAAACCCATCACCGTCGATATTATCGATAGTGATGGGTATTCTTGTGCTTTTTGCCTTTGGCATAAAGACTAGTAGTCGATTGTATCCAAAACGTCCATTACTTCTTTTACTGCTTTGGCAGAAGTATTAAGCAAGGCCATTTCGTCTTCGTTCAATTGAAGTTCAATGATTTCTTCAATTCCATTTTTTCCAAGTTTAACTGGCACACCGAGGTAGATATCTTTCAATCCATACTCTCCTTGCAACCAAGCACAAACTGGGAAGATGCGTTTTTGATCGCGAACGATAGCTTCAACCATTTGCGCTGCTGCTGCGCCTGGAGCATACCAAGCAGAAGTACCAAGTAGGTTAACGATTTCGCCACCACCTGTTTTTGCACGTTGGATGATTGCTTCCAATTTGTCTGCATCAATCAACTCAGTTACAGGAATTCCCGCAACCGTAGTATAACGTGGCAATGGAACCATGGTATCACCGTGTCCACCCATCAATACCGCTTGGATATCTTTTGGAGAGCAGTTCAACTCAGTAGCGATAAATGCACGGTAACGCGCAGTATCCAAGATACCCGCCATACCAAATACGCGAGAAGGGTCAATTTTCGCTGTGAGGTAAGCGCAATAGGTCATTACGTCCAATGGATTGGAAACAACGATGATTTTTGCGTTTGGCGAATATTTAATGACTTGTTCTGTAACAGACTTAACAATTTTCGCATTGGTTGCGATTAAGTCGTCGCGGCTCATACCCGGTTTACGCGGCAAACCCGAGGTAATAACCACCACTTCTGAGTCGGCAGTTTTTGAGTAGTCGTTTGTAGATCCAGTGATACGAGAATCGTACATGTTAACTGGAGCAGTTTGCCACATGTCAAGGGCTTTTCCTTCGGCATAATTTTCCTTGATGTCGAGGAGAACTACTTCATTTGCTAATTCTTTGTGTGCAATAACGTCCGCACAAGTTGCGCCTACGTTACCGGCGCCTATTACAGAAACTTTCATGAATAAATGGAGCTTAATTAGGTTGAAAAAAGTGGTGCAAAGTTGCGCTATTTTTAAGCAAAAGACAAGAGGGCTTCACGAGCCCTCTCTTGAAGCGCTTATATCTAAATATTAGCGCATTAAAATCTGTAGTATAAGCGCTTGGGCTAAGCCAATTGCATTTCCTTCACATCCGGCGAGATAGTCAACCTACCCGCAGTTGCTGCTTTGATTTCATCGATGCTTACACCCGGCGCATATTCTGTGCACAGGAATCCTTCAGGAGTGATTTCGAATACGCCCAAATTGGTCACCACCTTACTCACACATTGAAGTCCGGTGATTGGAAGCGTGCAAGACGGCAATAGTTTGGAGTTTCCAGCTTTGTCGGTATGCTGCATGGCTAC
>JALRIQ010000174.1 GCA_023277325.1 Bacteroidia bacterium
AGCACTGGTAATCATTTTGCTGCAATCTTCACATACGGAAGTATACAGCTTCATCTCGGTTTCGTTACTTGTTCTTGCTAGTTTCATAGAGCAGTTATTGGGAAGTCCTTTACTATTTCCCGGCTTACTACTTCTCCTGAAACAAGAGAGGGTGGAACACCAGGCCCCGGGGTGGTTAATTGTCCAGTATAATAAAGATTCTTCAGTTTTTTATTTTTTAAAGCGGGTTTAAGTACCGCCGTCTGTTTCAAGGTATTCGCCAATCCGTAGGCATTGCCCTTAAACGAATTATAATCTTTTACGAAGTCGTGCATGGCATAACTTCTTTTCACTTCAACATGGTCGCGAATATTTTCACCCACCCTTTCCTCCAGGCGGTCCATGATGATATGGTAATATTTTTCACGTGTCGCCTCATTGTCGTTGAGACCCGGTGCCAATGGAACCAATAAAAAGAGGTTTTCACATCCTTCCGGAGCAACATTTGGGTCGGTTTTCGAAGTGCATGAAGCATAGAAAAGTGGGTTCTCGGGCCACTTTGGCGTATCGTAAATCTCTTGGGCGTGTTGATCGAAATTGGTATCGAAAAACAGGTTATGATGCAAGAGCCCTGGAATTCTCTTATTCACTCCCAGATAAAACAGTAGCGATGAAGGCGCCATGGTGCGACTTTCCCAATACGCATCACTATAGTTTCTATATTCCTTCGGAAGTAGTTTCGTCTCAATATGATGATAATCTGCACCGCCAATGAACATATCTGCTTGGAATTCTCCCTTGTTTGTATGTAACGTTTTTATTGAACCATCAGCTACATCAGCTGAGAGCACTTCTGTATTGAAGGAAAATTTCACCCCCAACTCGAGCGCCAAGTCATACATGCCTTGCACAATCTGGAACATCCCTCCTTTTGGATACCAGGTTCCTAATGCGATATCCGCATAATTCATCAAACTGTATAGCGCAGGCGTATCTTGAGGCTTTGCCCCCAGAAACAAAACAGGAAATTCGAGTAGTTGTAGGATTCTTTGATCGTGGAATAATTTACGAAGGTGACCAGACATGGACTTAAACAGATCCAGCTTGAAGGTACTTTTGATCACGCGCCATTCGGCGAATTCCATTAAACTTCTACCTGGTTTATATACCAAGCTTTGCATTCCTACTTCATATTTGTAGGCTGCTTCTTTTAGGAACTTGTCCAGGTTAACTTTCGCTCCTGGCTCGAACTTTTCAAGTAAGTCACCAAAGGCTTCTGTACCTGCGGGAATATCCCACTCCTCCTTTGGAAAATAGACCTTATAGGAAGGATCGAGGCGTTCGAGTTCGTAGTAGTCCGATGTTTTTTTTCCAAAAGAAGAAAAGTAATGATCAAATACATCGGGCATCCAATACCAACTTGGCCCCATATCGAATTTATACCCATCCTTTTCCCAAATACGGCATCTACCTCCAGGGCCATCGTGCTTTTCGAGCACGGTAACCTTGTACCCTGCTTTTGCAAGGAATGACGCCGCACTCAGGCCAGCGAAACCAGAACCAATGACAAGAATATCCTTCATTTAGTCGACCTCGTAACCGTAATGGGTAACGTATGAGTCCAAACGTTTTCTCAATTGGCGGCGAGCGACAAAAATTCTGGTTTTCACCGTACCAATTGGAATGCCGAGAATATCGGCAATTTCATGGTATTTAAAGCCCTTTAGATTCATAGAAAATGTTTTTTGAAGATCCGCTGGTAGTTTCTCCATAGCTCGTGCAACATCTTTCAAGATAAAGTTATTTTCACCTTGATTCTCTGCTGTTGATGTTGAACTATCAAGATAAAATAAATTATCTGTAGTATCAATGAAAGTTTTACGCTTCATCATTCTTCTGTAATTATTGATGAAGCTGTTTTTCATGATAGTATACAGCCAGCCTTTCAGATTTGTCCCTTCTGAAAACTTATTCCTATAAGTAAAGGCCTTCAACATGGTTTCTTGAACCAAATCATCCGCGTCATCAGTATTGCGTGTCAACTGCAATGCATAATGTTTGAGCGGAAAAGACTCTCTTTCAACAATGCGACTAAATTCTAACTGGGTCATTTGTTTAACTTTTTGAAGTAAATGTTCCACAAAATAAACGCGGTTATCCGAAACATGCAAGAGTTTTGTTTAATCTTTTCATATAAATCGTTAAACAAAATAATTCTTCAGTAATGACGAGGCTTTTCATGAATTGATAAAAATACACTTCTTCATTCTCAGCTTGTTTGCGTGCAGTTCTGTCCTAATCTTATGACATCATGTTCCACAGAATCAGCCTGTATGTCATTCTGCAAGGCCCTTCATATCTATGGAATAAACTTTGCTCAGGATTTGATAACTTCGAAGTCAATTAAGGCACTATGAAAGTCAGAAGGAGAAGGAATTGCCCTTCTTGGATTTAAGTCTTGTTGAATTTTTTAGATAAACCCTTAAACAAAAAGACAGGAGTGCTGTTTAACTATCATACATGAGAATAACTGTTGGGAGAAAAGCCCATTTCAATGCCGCGCATCGCTTGCACAATCCGAACTGGACAGACCAGGAGAACAAAGATTTTTATGGACTTTGCAATTCCCCGAATTATCATGGACACAATTACGACCTTCATGTGAAGGTTAAAGGTGAGGTGAATGAAGCATCTGGCTATTTGATTGATTTGAAAATACTCAAAGACATCATACGCGATGAGGTGGAAGATGCCTTTGACCACAAAAATTTGAACCTCGACGTTCCGGAATTCCGAAACTTGATTCCTACGGCAGAAAATATTGCTGCTGTTATTTGGAGAAAAATCAACAAGCGGTTGCCGACAGAGAGAAATTTTGACTTGACTGTTTTACTTTATGAAACTGAACGAAACTACGTTGAATATACCGGTGAATAATATTGATGCCATTGGCGACGACCACGTGTCGTTTTCAAGTGAGACTCCTTTACGTGAGGATGCATTTGAAATGGACGACCAGTTGAAAATTGAACTGATTGCCAAGCATTTTAGAGAAATAATGCATGTTTTGGGATTAGATCTTAACGACGACAGTTTAAAAGGAACTCCTAACCGGGTTGCAAAAATGTATGTCGAAGAAATCTTTTCAGGACTAAATCCTCAGAATAAACCGGCTGTCACTCTATTTGATAACAAATACCAGTACAAACAGATGCTGGTAGAAAAAGACATCCAGTTTTACAGCAATTGCGAGCATCACTTTGTGCCAATTATTGGAAAAGTTCATGTTGCCTATATCTCCAGTGGAAGAGTAGTAGGTCTATCGAAAATCAACCGAATTGTTCAATTCTATGCAAAACGTCCGCAGGTACAAGAACGCATGACGGTGCAAATTGCCAATGAACTTAAAGATGCTCTTCAAACTGAAGATGTTGCAGTTATTATCGATGCCACGCACATGTGTGTAGCCTCCAGAGGAGTTAAGGATACCAGTTCCTCAACGACCACTGCCGAATATAGTGGTGTATTTTTAAATGAAGCCACACGGCAAGAGTTCTTTAAATATTTAACTATCAAGTAGTAACGCGTTTCTATTTCATCCTCCCGTGTATATTTGCGATACATGGATCGGGGGAACTATGAAACCAAACCAGTATTCGATCACGAATCCGCAAAACGAATACCTCTGCCTTGCTTTGTCGCGGATGATTCTCGAAAGCTAGTCGCAGTCAATGAGCTTCTGGCCTCAACTTGGAAGGAACAGGATAACTCCGCTCGCAGCGAACAATTGTTTGCCGAGTATCTGCTGGGTGAAAAGAAGTCCCTCATGAATATTGGTAAGGAAGCCTACCACCTGAAGCGAAATAAAGAATACGGGGAGGACATGATAGCGCTCTACCCCACTACCTTTAAACAATCATACAAAGACCTGGAAGACGAAAGACAGAGTCATGAAACGCAAAAAGAAGGAATTCTTGCAGCTATTCCAGATCTGATTTATTTGATCATTAAAGACGGTATATCCTTCGACTGCAGAGCGCATTAGGAAAAAGACCTTCCGATTCCGCTCGACATGATCATCGGCTCTTCCTTTTTTGATATCCCCAAGTCAATGGAGCTCAAGGAACGGGTATAGAAGCATATTCAAACCGCCTTAAATACCGGAGAAACGCAAACCATAGAATATCAGCGTAATAACCGACTTGGCCACCTTCAGTATTATGAATCGCGCATCAGCCAATCGGATGAAAATACAGCGGTCTATTTTGTTCGAAATATTTCAGAACGTATCGTTGCCCAAATTCAATTGGCCTCGAGCAAACAAAAATTGAAAAGCATTGTCGAAAATGGCTATGATGGAATTATCCTCCTGAATCGCGACGGCAGGATAAAATATGCATCGACACGTACCGAAAAATTTCTGGGGACCAAACCAACCTCCCTTTCTGTTCAGGAAGCTATTAACCTCTTTCCGAGTTACCGGCTTCATTTGATTCGGCTTTTTTATACCATCATCGAAGGAAGAACGGATAAGCATAATGTAATTCTTCGCCTCAATAACAAAGAGGGACAGATTCGTTTCCTGGAATCTTCATGGATTTCTCGCCTCGACGACCCATCCATCAATGCTATTATTATCAATTTCCATGATATTACACGCCAGATTGCCCCGGGAAACGAGCTGCTTGCTCATCAAATAACCATTGAAAGGGAAAAGCTCCTGACCACCGTTCAGAAGTTTATCGAGATGGCAGCGTTGAACTAAGTTTTTTCGGCAAAGAAGCTACAACAAGCTCGTACGAGTCATCGATCCATGACTCCAATAGCCGATCGTCGGCCTCGCCTTCTATTCTTACCGTATTCCAATGCACCTTACTCATGTGGTATCCGGGTATAACTTGCTCGTAACGCTCACGTAGTTCGATGGCCTTTTCGGGGTCGCATTTCACATTGAAACTGGCGAAGTTCTCTACGTCACAAAGCGCAAACATCTTTCCTAACACCTTGAATACTAATGTATTTTCATCGAATGGGAAATGCTCTGTTACTCCAGGAAATGAAAGGCAATAGGCCCGAAATGATTCAATATCCATCGCTACTTAGCAAATATACTGCGAAAAATAAAAGAGGGCTCCGAAGGGGCATGAGAATTTATTAGTTTTGCGCTACGTATAGATTATGATTCAAATAGCCTTTATCCGCGATAACAAAGAAGAAGTCATTGAACGTTTGGCCAAACGCGGCTTGGATGTCAATGCTGCTGTGAATGAAATTTTACAGGCTGATGAAAACCGCCGTAAAACGCAAGGACAACTTGACAACCTCTTGGCCGAAAGCAATCAATGGTCGCGCCAGGTTGGTGAATTCTTCAAGCAAGGAAAAAAGGAAGAAGCCGAAGCGCTTCGGGCCAAAAGTGCGGCAGCCAAAGAGGAAATAAAACTTCTTGAAGAATCATTGGGAATGGCGGAAAAGGCATTGGAGGAACTTTTACTTCAGCTTCCAAACATGCCGCATTCCTCTGTTCCAGGAGGAAAAACTCCTGAAGACAATAAAGTAGTTCTGGAATGGGGAGACAAACCAAAGCTTCATGCTGACGCCGTGCCTCATTGGGACCTTGCAGAGCGTTTTTCATTGATCGACTTCGAACTGGGTGTAAAAATTAGCGGTGCTGGATTCCCCGTTTATACGGGCAAAGGAGCGCGTCTTCAAAGAGCCTTGATCAATTTCTTTTTGGATGAGGCGCTAAATGCAGGATATACCGAAGTTCAACCACCAATTGTGGTGAATGAAGCTTCTGGCTATGGAACTGGTCAATTACCGGATAAAGAAGGGCAAATGTATTATGTGAATGAGGACCAACTTTACCTGATTCCGACCGCTGAAGTACCCATAACCAACATTTACCGCGATACCATCGTCAAAGAAAACGACCTACCGATTCGCAATGTAGGCTATACGCCATGTTTCCGCAGAGAAGCAGGCAGCTATGGAAAAGATGTGCGTGGGCTAAACCGTTTACATCAATTCGACAAAGTGGAGATTGTGCATATCGCTCATCCAGAAACTTCTTACCAGGAGCTGGAGAAAATGAGCCTTTATGTGCAGGGACTTTTGCAAAAACTAGAGCTTCCTTATCGCGTATTGCACCTATGTGGTGGCGATATGGGTTTTGCCTCTGCCATGACCTACGATATGGAAGTATGGAGTGCCGCTCAAGAACGTTGGCTTGAGGTAAGTTCTGTATCCAATTTTGAAAGCTTCCAGAGCAATCGTTTGAAATGCAGGATGAAAAAGAATGAAGGCAAAAACGAGTTGGTACATACTCTCAATGGAAGTGCCCTGGCATTACCGCGTATCGTTGCATCCTTGCTTGAAAACCACCAGGACGAAAACGGAATCCGCATTCCAAAAGCACTTCAACCTTATACCGGCTTTGAAAGGATTTAAACTCCTTTTTATTTGCCTTCTATTCCTTCCCTGGGGGGATCTCCTTAACGGACAAATTGCTCCGGTATGTGAAGACCCAACTCTGATTGATGCCTTTTACCCTTGTGGGACAACATTTGCTCCTGTTTGTGCTTGCAATGGCGTAACATACCGCAATCAATGTGCAGCTACCTACCACGGTGGAATTCAAGGTAATCAATGGAACAGCGGTCCTTGTAGGGAGTTTTTCTTCTTCCTTTACCCTAGCATTTGCCTCAACGAAAACCTGACAGTACAATACCAGTTTCAAAACCGAGGAAACGCTACGATGTATATCTTCGATAATCAGGGCCACCTCATGCTACAACGGGCACTTCAAGCTGGAAATAATTTCCCACTAAGCATTGATTTCAGCGTTAGCGCTTTCGATGCCGGACTTTACTACATGCTCATTCAAAGCAACAACCATTGGCAGATGGAGAAGTTTGTGGTGCTGCACCTGTAGACGGTCCACGGTCGACAGTCGACGGACCACAGTAAACCGCTATTCTGAACTCCTTTCAATTCGTGCTTCTTAATCCCCATTCCTTTTTATCCGCAGTAGCTTCAGCGTAGGAAGGATTCCTCGTTCTATTTCTCTATTTTGCTCTAAAAAACCTATGGGACTTTTAAAAGAATTCAAAACCTTCGCCATGAGGGGAAACGTGGTAGACTTAGCCGTTGCACTTATCATTGGAGCTGAGTTTGGTAAAATTGTTTCTAGCTTAGTAAAAGACGTTATCATGCCACCTATAGGGCAATTGATGAGCGGTCTTAATTTCAGCAACTTGTATTATGCTCTGGACGGCAATACTTATGAAAGTCTGGCTGCCGCTCAAGAAGCCGGAGCTCCTTTATTGATGTATGGAAATTTTATCCAGGCCATCGTGAACTTTGTGGTTGTCGCTTTTGCCGTATTTATGATTATAAAAGCCATGAATGCTGCTAAAAAGAAGAAAGAAGAAGCACCAGCAGCTCCAGCTCCAACTCCGGAAGACATCCAATTGCTGCGCGAAATTCGCGATTCCTTGAAAAAATAGACAGAATACGCCCTCGAGCCACCCGCTTTGAGGGCTTCTTTCTATATTTGCGCCCATGACAACAAATGCACTCATCGAAGAGCTAACGTGGCGCAATTTGCTCCACGACAAAACACCAGGATTAGAAGAGCAGCTAAATAAAGAGATGACAACAGGGTACGTGGGCTTTGACCCAACGGCTGATTCCCTGCATATCGGAAATTTGGTTCCTATCATGCTTTTGGTGCATTTGCAAAGAGCAGGACATCGTCCGATTGCCCTCGTTGGGGGTGCAACAGGTATGGTTGGCGATCCTTCGGGTAAAACTGCCGAGCGCCAACTTTTGTCGATTGAAGACATCAACCATAATCTGGAATGCCAGAAAAAGCAGCTGCAAAAGTTTCTAGACTTTAGCGATAAGCCAAATGGTGCAATCCTCGTAAATAACTACGACTGGTTCAAAGAACTTGGCTTCTTGAACTTCATCCGCGACGTCGGAAAGCATATTTCGGTCAATTATATGATGGCCAAAGACTCTGTGAAAAACAGGCTGGAAACCGGAATGTCCTTCACCGAGTTTAGCTACCAATTGATTCAAGGTTATGATTTTGTGCATCTTTTCCGTGAAAGCGGAGTGCGCTTGCAGATGGGTGGATCCGATCAATGGGGAAATATCACTACAGGTACCGAACTTATTCGTCGCATGACGGGTGGAGAGGCTTATGCTTTAACAGCACCCCTTGTTAAAAAGGCAGACGGTACCAAATTTGGTAAGTCGGAAGGCGGTAATGTTTGGTTGGATCGAAATAAAACCAGCCCTTACAAATTCTACCAGTTTTGGCTTAATGTTTCGGATGAAGATGCGATGAATTGGTTCCCTATCTTCTCCTTAAAAACCAGAGAAGAAATTGAAGGGATCATTGCAGCGCATAAAGAAGCTCCACACACACGCGCTGTTCAACATGCCCTTGCAGAAGAACTGACCACACGCGTGCACTCTGCTGAAGATTTGGAGCAAGCAAAAGAAGCCAGTGCCGTATTGTTTGGTAAAAACACCTCCGAGCAACTCAAAACTTTGGATGAAGCCCTGCTCCTTGAAATTTTCGAAGGTGTTCCACAGGCCAATGTCGACCGAGCATTAATTGAAACAGGTTGTCCGATTGCCGAACTCTTTGCCGATCATTCTGAATTCTTCCCTTCTCGCGGCGAAGTGCGTAAAATGATCAAAGGCGGCGGTGTTTCCCTCAATAAAGCCAAAGTGGAGGATACAGAAATGGTGGTGAATACGAGCGACCTTTTGCAAGGCAAATACCTCTTGGCTCAGAAGGGTAAAAAAGAATACTACCTGATTCTTGTGAAATAAAAGTTGCCCAAAAGGCAGCTATCTTTGACACTCTCCGAAATTAATTTTCGAATTGCTTATGAAACGTGTGTTTGCAGAAGTTATAACCATCGGCGATGAATTGCTCATCGGACAAGTTGTCGATACCAATTCAGCTTGGCTGGGGCAAACACTCAATCCGGCAGGAATTGAAATCAAGCAGATTACCTCGGTTTCGGATGATGCAGACCATATTGTTGAAGCATTAGAATCAGCCCGTAAAAGAGCGGACATTCTTATCATCACCGGTGGACTTGGACCCACCCGTGACGATATTACCAAAAAAACTCTGGCCTCCTATTTTGGTGTCGGCTTAAAAATGGATAAAAAGGCCCTGGATATTGTTCGGGCAATTTTTGAAAAACGGAATGCACCCATGTTGGACATCAATGAGCTCCAGGCCATGATACCCGAAAATTGCATTCCTATTTATAATGACAGAGGCACTGCGCCAGGCATGTGGTTCGAGGACAAAGGGCAAATCATTGTTTCATTACCTGGAGTACCTTATGAGATGAAACACATGATGACCCATTTTGTGATTCCCCGTTTGAAGGGGTATTTCGAGATGCCAGTTATTCGACACAGAACCTTGCTCACCTCTGGAATTGGTGAATCATTTCTGAGCAAAAAAATTGAATCCATAGAGTTGGGCTTGCCGCAACATATCAAACTGGCCTATCTACCTAGCTTTAATACAGTTCGTTTGCGTTTCTCCGCAAGAGGAAATAATGCAGATGAACTCGATAAAGAATTGGATGCAATTGCCGAATCAGTGAAAGAAGCAATAGGCATCTTTCTCGCTGCGGATAGCGATAATAACCTGCAAGAAATCCTTGGAGAACTTTTGGTAAAGGAAAACGCAACACTCGCCACAGCAGAAAGTTGCACGGGTGGATACATTGCACACCTGCTCACCAGTGTTCCTGGAAGCAGCCGTTATTATTTGGGTTCTATCATTTCTTATGACAATGCAGTCAAGCAGGCCGAGTTAGGCGTATCTGCCAGCAACCTGAAAGAATTTGGTGCTGTTAGCGAAGAAGTAGTAAAAGAAATGGCCGAGGGAGTTAAAAACAAGCTAGGAACCACATACTCCATTGCTACCTCAGGCATTGCCGGCCCGGATGGGGGAAGCGAAGAAAAACCGGTTGGGACAGTATGGGTAGCCATCAGCGGACCAAACGGCACATTGGCTAAATTATATCAATTACACGGGGGAAGGGAGCAAATCATTCAACGTGCCGCAATGGCGGGAATGGACATGCTTCGCAAGTACTTACCTACTTCGAAATAGACCCAATTCTATTTTGAACAACCCCAATAAAAGTGCATTTTTGCAGCCCAGTTCAATTTAAACTAGTAGAATGGCCGAGTTTCAATTAATCATGCCCAAAATGGGCGAAAGTATTGCCGAAGCAACCGTTATACGTTGGCTAAAAGAAGAAGGTGAAAGTATCGAAGCGGATGAGTCTGTTCTCGAAATTGCTACCGATAAAGTAGACTCTGAAGTTCCTTCTCCAAAAGGAGGCATGCTAAAGAAAAAACTTTACGGCGAAAATGACGTGGTGAAAGTTGGCGAGCCAGTGGCCATCATCGAATTGGAAGGCAGCGAGTCTGCTCCCGCTCCAAGCGCACCTGCTCCGGCAGAAAATGCGGCTCCTGCCGTAGTTGCTGAG
>JALRIQ010000175.1 GCA_023277325.1 Bacteroidia bacterium
GAAGAGCTGCGGAAAATTGCACCTGTTCGTGGTGTGTATGGAAATATCGACGGAAAAGATATTCGCGCTGAAATGCCGCTTCATGAAAAATTCACTATTGAAGGCCTGAATGTATGGATAACACATATTGGCGGATATCCCGGACATTATAATCCGCAAATACGACCGTTAATCACCAAAAATGTTCCCGGACTTTTCATCAGCGGACATTCCCATATCTTAAAAGTAATGCGCGATCCCAAACTGGGTCTTTTGCACATGAACCCCGGAGCTGCAGGACTTCATGGATTCCATAAAATGCGCACCATGATTCGCTTTGAAGTGAAGCAGGAAAAAGTGGAAAATCCGGCCGTAATTGAACTAGGCCCCAGAAGTGTTAGAGTTGAGGGCTGAGAGCTTAGAGTTTAGTGTTTGTACTGGAGACCCTCAGCCCTCAACTTTCAACTCTCAACCCTAAACCCTAAACCCTGAATCCAGTGGCCCCTCCTTGCATTAGTCCCCTACAATTTGCTAGTTTTGGGAAAATCCATCGATTATGTCACACTACCCTTACCAGATAAACAGCGAAGAAGAATACAAAAGACTTTATGCCAAGAGTGAAGCAGATCCGGCTGCATTTTGGGCGGATGTCGCTTCAAACTTCGACTGGATGAAACCCTGGGATAAGGTGCTCGACTGGAATTTCAAAGAACCGAAAGTCAATTGGTTTATTGGTGGCAAACTCAATATCACGGTCAATTGCCTCGACAGACATCTTCAGGATCATGGTGATGAAACCGCCATTCTTTTTGAAGCCAATGATCCCAATGAAGCAGTAAGGAAACTGACTTACAACGAATTGCATGATCAGGTAAATCGTTTGGCGCTTGTTCTAAAAAGCAAAGGCATTCAAAAGGGCGATCGCGTTTGCATCTATATGGGCATGATCCCTGAATTGGAGGTCGCTGTGCTGGCCTGCGCGCGAATCGGTGCGATACATTCTGTCATATTCGGCGGATTCAGTTCAAAAAGTATTGCTGACCGTGTTCAAGATGCACAGGCAGTTGCCATTATCACCTGCGATGGCGCTTTCCGAGGAGCTAAGACAATCCCCTTAAAATCGGTTATAGACGAAGCATTGGATACCTGTCCGAGTGTAAAACATGTCTTGGTCTATAATCGTATCAATGAGCCGATTAGCATGTTGAATAACAGAGACTTGTGGTGGGATGAAGAAATGGATAAATTTCCAGAAGGTTCCTTCTGTGAGCCGGAAATGATGGACGCTGAAGATCCGCTTTTTATCCTTTATACCTCCGGATCTACCGGCAAACCTAAAGGAGTTGTTCATACCTGCGGTGGGTATATGGTTTATGCCACCTACAGTTTTGTCAATGTTTTTCAATACGCCCCGGGAGAAATCTATTTCTGTACGGCGGATATTGGCTGGATTACCGGTCATAGCTATATTGTTTATGGTCCGCTATGTGCCCGTACAACCAGTCTGATGTTTGAAGGAATTCCTACTTTTCCCGATGCATCCCGTTTTTGGCAAATCTGTGAGAAATACCGGGTGAATATCCTCTACACCGCACCAACGGCCATTCGCAGTTTGATGGGATGTGGCGATGAATTTGTAGATGGATTTGAACTGAAAAGTCTCCGAGTGCTGGGGTCCGTAGGAGAACCTATCAATAAAGAAGCCTGGGAATGGTTCCATGAAAAAGTCGGGAAAGGACGTTGTCCGATTGTGGATACCT
>JALRIQ010000176.1 GCA_023277325.1 Bacteroidia bacterium
ACTCTCTTCTGAATTTCGTATCCTCCACCTAATTGACCTTTTTTCATATCAACTGTGTAGACCAGAACACCTTCACGGTCAGTCGGCAAATTATCCAAGCTCTCGTTTTTCCGCGATTCAATCACTAAGATTTTTGATGACGAGATTGGAACCATAATGGATTTAAGCTCTGAATCCATTCGCACTATTGGTGAAATTTTAGAAGTAATGCCTTCTGATGGAATGGATGAAATCGTCGCACAATTAATTTGTTTGTCAGGAAGCCAACCCTGCAGATATCTATCCCATGCTCCCATTTCTATTGCGTGATTACTCCAACTCATAGCCATGATGCTCCAGTAGCCCAAGGTCTGCGAAGCATGGTTTAAATCTTCATCATAAAGCCCGAATGCGTGACCTGTTTCATGAGCCATCCATTTCCACGTGCCACCAACAATTCCGTTATTTTCTGCGTAATACATATCCGCACCACCGGTTGCCCCATTGATGATGACTCCATTTTTTAGCCAGTGTGGAGAAGTGATGGCGGGACCCCATCCCATGCTGGACATCGGCATCTCTTTCGGAACAAGGAAATAAACCGCATCGTAAGAGCTGTAATCAATCGGGCCATCAGTGAGCGCAATTAACGCTTTCAAATATCCTGATGGATCACCGTTCCCCACTGCGCCACCAGTTCCATACTTCGTAGAAGGGAAGGGAGCATGAATCCAAGTAGGCACAACTTCAAAATCAAATGCGAGTTTTCCATACGATTGCTTGTAGTAAAACGTGCTTACTCCTGTTGCAATTTTTCCGTAGTAAGAGAGAGGGTCATCTATTCCCTTGATATCACTAAAATCAACCGGAACTATTAATGCTTTTATATTTCCCGTGGAGGGAAGTCTTACTGCAACTTTTGGAAACCCGGCAGACAAGTCGACGCTAAAAGAACGATTTGGCGTAACTTGGTCAAGTAGCTGACAAGGTGACGTTTGCGAAAAACTTGATACCGGTAAATTAGCGAGATCTGTAAGCTTTTTCTGAAGCGCATCAACGGATCCATTCGAAATTGGTTGCAAGTCGACGGTGACCGTGAAGTATCCAGCTTGATTTGAAGCTAAGCCTTCAATTGAAAAAATTCCCGAAGGATTAACGCTAGCTGTATATCTTTTGCGAAGATATCGAACTGAGTTTGGCTCTACCACATCTATGCTGTAAGAACCTTGAGCTAATGTTAAATATAAACTCCCATCGGAGTTTGCAGGAACGAATTTCCAAGCTCCGCCTGATGGAGCCATGAAGATTCCTGGGGACCCAGCTTTTGTTTTTGTATTCTCGGGATCATAAATCCATAATTTGGTATTTGTACCAGCCGGTGCCGTTTGCACTTTATCCGGGAGCTCAAAACTTGTGACTTGAGTGGTGGCCGGCAGATTTAAGGTACCGATATTTTTTGGATACGCCTTTGGTGCGGAAACACTTACGAGAGGATTCTTGCTTGAAGATTCATTATTTGAAGATCCCTGATTGGTTGGTGACTCTGGAACTAATGCAGGTGTAGAAGTGGCTATCCGTCCAATCGCTCGCCATACATTTTTCTTGCCCGACTTATCGCACCGGTACTTAACATTATTATTGATTTGCACCTTACCTAAGCTGTTGCATGCCTTTCCCGCTACAGGACCTGCCGCGTTTCCGATTGGCGAGAAAACTAGGCTGGCTAGAAAGACTGTTGCAAGACAAAAAACCTTTAGTCGCACAATTGAATCTTAGATGCGCCTGCTGGTTAAGCGTCAATCTGTTCGCGATCGATTTC
>JALRIQ010000177.1 GCA_023277325.1 Bacteroidia bacterium
TGGCGACCGAAAATGGTCACGTCGCCTCGAAACTTGCGCTGAATGTAAGCCCCATAGACAAAATGCTCCCGAAATCGCATGTAGCCCGAGGGCATCATCGAAAAGTTCTGGGTCGAGCCAATTTTGAGCAAAGCTCCGTATCCCGTTCGGTCATTGGGGTGGTATTCCTGGCCTAGGGTCAGCGCCACAGGATCAGCCTGTAAATAGGTGTACAGCAGTTGAGCCTTGAGGCCAAAAGAAGTTGCTGCGAGCAATAGAATTAGCGGCAGACGCATGCCCCAAAGGTACAGGCGAAGTTCTTTGGTGAATTTTTTCAAAATGCTTTGCAAATCACAAAATCTCGCTATTTTTGCAGCCCGATTGGCCCGTTCGTCTATCGGCTAGGACACGTCCCTTTCACGGATGAAAGAGGGGTTCGATTCCCCTACGGGCTACAAACCAAATCAAACATCTCGAGAAGTTTGAGGTAAAGACACATCGCGGGATGGAGCAGTGGTAGCTCGTCGGGCTCATAACCCGAAGGTCCTAGGTTCGAGTCCTAGTCCCGCTACCTAGAAAAAAGCCAGCTAATTTAGCTGGCTTTTTTAGTTTTGAGTGCGCAGATCAGAGTGCGCTTAGTTTTGCATACTTCCCTTAACTCTCAACCCTCAACTCTCAACCCTCAACTTCTTAAACCACTTTACGTCGTTTTGTTGGGCAGAATTCCTTCATTAACTGGGAATAATTTTAATAAACAGCTTATCGATACCTTGCTTTTCGTCGGCTACTCCAAAAATTATTCACGCATAGATGTGTATATCTCCATAAAATATAATCTTTAAAGTCCTGGCTTTTACTCCAATTGGTAACTAGCGAAAATTTTCAAATCGTTTTTAGTCAAGGCTGCATCCTATTTGGTGTTTAAAATGTGAAGTAGTCATAATTTAAAACTTAACCGGTTTCATTCATTTAAATAATAGTAAATACTTACTAGCGAACGTAAAGGTAATTTTCTCTGAAGCCTTGTCAGTGAAGGTGTTTCGAATGCAGTGGTGAGATTCGAAAACGTGAAATATATGCTTATCTAGGTTTAAATTTGAGTATGCCTAATTCCCTGTTTAAGCATGACCCTGTATTCCATAATGCCGTTCATGAATTCGACCTGGAGGAGCTGACCCCTTTTCCAGACTATTTTAATTATATGCTGAGGGCAATTGCCTACCAGCAAGTTTCTGGCACCGTCGGAGCAAGCATTCATGGCTTGTTTCTCAAGCGTTTCCCAGAGGATAAACCTTCTCCGCAAGGGGTATTGGACATGCCTTTTGAGGATTTTCGCGAGGCGGGTCTTTCCGGACAAAAGTCCAGCTACATGCAGAATATTGCCCGTTTCTGGATTGAGAATAAGGTAAGCAATGAAATGCTCGACAATATGTTGAATGTAGACCTCATCGGTTACCTTACCCAGATCAAGGGAGTAGGGAAATGGACGGCCGAAATGCTCATGATTTTTGGTATGTGCCGCAAAGACGTTTTTCCGTTGGAAGATCTATTGGTGCAGCGGGGCTTTGCTGAGATTTTCGGCATGCAAGAAGTAAGGTTAAGGGAATTAAAAAGGCAGATGATGATTCGTTCCGAGCAATGGGAACCGCACCGGAGTTCCGCAGCCCGACTTATTTGGCGCTATATGGAGAAGAAGGAAGCCGAGAATTCGACGAAGGAAGATTAGGACCAGAAGTCTTTCGGAAATATCACGGTAATTGAGTAGGTAGCGTGAAATTATTAGGTGCAGCTTGCCGAAGGGCCTCTTTTACCTCTTATCGGCGCATCATCTTCTCGACGTATTTGCCGATAATGTCAAATTCGAGGTTTACTTCATCACCCACTTCAATTTGATGGAAGACAGTATGCTCATAGGTATACGGAATGATGGCCACCGAAAAACGGTCGTCTTTTGAATTAACTACCGTAAGACTTACCCCGTTGATGCAGATACTTCCTTTATCGACCGTTACATGGCCAGCGTCTCCATGTTGAAAGGTAAATAGCCAACTGCCATTTTGGTCTTCTTTTTCGATGCACTGTGCAGTTTGATCTACATGTCCTTGAACGATATGACCGTCGAGGCGTCCATTCATCACCATACAGCGCTCCAAATTCACTTTACGTCCAACTTGCCAGGATTTCAAATTGGTTTTCTCTAAGGTCTCGTGAATGGCAGTTACCGTATGCGTGGAGTTAGCTGCATCGAGCGCTACCACGGTCAGGCATACACCGTCGTGGGAAAGGCTTTGGTCAATTTTAAGTTCCTGACACAATGAAGAGGCAACCGTATAATGAATATTGCCTCCGTCATGTTCAACGGCTACAATTTTTCCAAGGTCTTCGATAATTCCTGTGAACATGCTTAATGGCTTAATTCAATAATTCCTGTAATATTCTTTTTTACTGGAGTACCAGCTTTCATTTCCACCATATCGCAATGGTAGAAATAGCTTCCCGGAGCGCAAGGTTCACCTGTTTCCTGGTTTCTTCCATCCCATTTAAAATTGGGGTCTTTGGTGGTAAAGACTTCCTCTCCCTGGGCATCAAAGATAACAAGGTCGATGCGTGCAATGTTTTGGGAGTAGAGCGGTTTGAAATATTTACCACTGTGGATAGCGAATTTATCAGGAAGCTGAAAGCGTGCGCAAAGCTCTATTAAAACCTCATCGCTGCTGTAATTGATGCGTTTGGTGCTATCCGTAAACGCTAAATAATAATAACCTGGTGAACCGATCCATATATATGGAGATCCATAAAGTTGGGCTGAATCTATGGTTACCGTTTTATACTTGATTTTGTTCGTATCCGCTTCATCATAGCGGTATCCTTTAAACAAGAGCTGTTTCGGTAAGTCTGCACTATCGAGTTGATTGGTAAACCAGCTGATTTGGTATTTCTGTTGTTCGCAGGCGATGCTTATTTCAATAGGGATATGAATAGCACGAAAGGAGAGGCTATCCACTTTCAGCAAGTCTGGCTTCTGTGTAGGACGTGTTTGACCATTTGCGCTGCAAATTGCCAGAATAAATAGGATACCTAAACAGAGGATGTTTTTCACGGAGTGCAAAAGTAATAGGCCTTGATGAAAGCAAAAAGCCCACCGAAAAATCGATGGGCTTTTGTTTATAAGTTCAGCTGCATTAATCTTTGTTGATTAAAGATGCACGCAGGTATTCGCGGTTCAAACGAGAGATAACCGTCAATGGAATTTCTTTCGGGCATTCTGCTGCACAAGCACCGGTATTGGTACATGCACCGAATCCTTCATCGTCCATTTGGTTAACCATGGCCAATACACGTTTTTCTCTTTCAGGTTGTCCTTGTGGCAATAGGGCGAATTGAGACACCTTCGCTCCAACGAACAACATGGCTGAAGAGTTTTTACATGCGGCAACACATGCTCCACATCCGATGCAGGTAGCTGCAGCAAAAGCC
>JALRIQ010000178.1 GCA_023277325.1 Bacteroidia bacterium
ATCGGGTCGGCCAGCCCGACGTCCTCCGACGCAAAAATGACCATCCTGCGGGCGATGAACTCGGGGTCCTCACCCGCACTCAGCATCGTTGTGAGCCAGTACATGGCTGCGTCCGGGTCCGAGCCGCGCATCGATTTGATGAAGGCGGATATAATATCATAATGAGCTTCCCCATTTTTATCATAACGCGCTACCTGCTCTTTGGCCACCTTTTTAATGGCTTCATTGGTAAGCACCACCTTTTGTCCGCCATCTTGTAGCACCGCCATTTCGAATAAATTCAATAAGCGACGTGCATCTCCGCCAGAAAGCAAGAGTAAAGCCTCTTTATCCTGAATAGTGATCTCTTTGGTCTTGAGCACCACATCCTTCTCCATGGCTCTTTCCAGCATCTGCATAAGATCGTCGCCTGTATGGTTTTCGAGATGGTACACCTGGCAACGTGAAAGCAAGGCAGAAATCACTTCAAAAGAAGGGTTCTCTGTGGTTGCACCGATTAACGTAATTTTTCCACGTTCCACGGCACCGAGCAAGGCATCTTGCTGCGATTTACTGAATCGATGAATCTCATCAATAAACAAAAGCGGTGGAAATAAGCCGCCACTTGAATTGATTACTTCACGAACGTCTTTTACGCCAGCTGAAACCGCACTCAAAACATGAAACGGGCGCTTGAGAGAACGCGCAATAAGCTCGGCCAAGGTGGTTTTACCCACACCTGGAGGTCCCCAAAAAATCATACTGGGTATATTTTCTGAAGCCAGAAAGCGGGTGATTATCCCTTCCTGTCCAACGAGGTGTGCCTGTCCGATATAATCTTCCAGACGCAAAGGACGCATACGTTCAGCAAGCGGAGCATGTTGCATAGGGCGAAATTAGCAGAAATCCCTGCGTTTCGTACAAATTAGGCACTGCCTTTTTGAACAGCTAATTAAACAATAATGCCTTAAAGGCGTCGAAGGTCTTTTTATAGGGTGGTTTTTCAATATATACCCAACCACAGAAGGAACTTGCCCCAATCTCTTCTGTTTGAGAATCAATGGGTTCATCGCGTGAAATTAATCCAGCGATGATGTGGTTTTCTGTTGCAGACTCCCCACTCAACTTAGGAATCAGGTAAAAATGACGATCGTCGTGAATAGGATCATCGCTACGGTGAAAGGTTACTTTATAAAAGATTACCTGGCTGCTGGCATAAACTTTCTCTATGATTTCAACATCGGCAGAATTACCGAAGTAGTCGAAATTGGGACTTACCGGTCGGATTTCTGTTGGTTTATTGAAATAGTACAGGAAGGGTTCTTCTTCATAAGGAATTCCCTTTACTGTAATTCTACCTCTTGAATATCCTCTGATTTGAAGATCAACACCCCCAATAATAAATGGCAAAGAAGGATAGATAAAAAATCGCTTATGCTGCACAAATACCATCGCCGTTAATCGGTTAATGGTGATGTAAAGAATGAACAATAATGGAGCGCTATGAATAAGGAAGATTCCGATTCCTGCAATTCCATAATCGGCTATAAAAAGCAGCAGAAAGATGACAAACAGCAACACAAAAACCATAACCATGCTTCTTCTCAGCCCACTCACCGGAAAAGGAATCGCATCAGAATAGTGTTGCGAAGCATTTACGGAATTATTCGCCATGGTAGTATAAATCTCTATGGCAACAAAGAATATGAAATAAGACAAAAAAGGCATAGCGGGGTTCAGCACCTCAGTTTCCAGTCCGGTATTGAACGAAGCATGCAAGGTAATGGCCACCAAAAACCATAATAGGATTTCAGCTTTATTTTTGGTTGCTAACCGAGAAATTCCATAGCCCTCAATTCCAGTGAGAAATGCATGAAGCGACAGACTAATAACTGCTCTGGCATGAAGAACCAAATTCCCGTAACTCTGAGCATAAAGTATGTTTTCGATAAAACCGAAGCCTAGTCCAACACAGGCGCCATAAACCAGAAAATTTGTACTATCCGTAAAAAGTCTTCTGCCAATAAAGATTCCCAGCACCAGACATAACATTTTCCCCGACTCTTCAATCAAGCCTACGCTCATAAATTGGTGAATAAAAACCGACGAATAGCTCATGGTTTCATATTCAAAAATGGTTGGTAGAAACAAAGGAAAAAGAACGCTTAGACATCCTAGTCCAAAAAAACCGAGAATAGGTAACCAACGCTCAGGTTTGAAATGATCGATATTCCGAAAGAAGAAAAGCCAGATGAAAGCAGCTATTCCACTGGTGATAATGGCTATAATTAGCTTCACTTAACGAATAAACGAAAAAAGGACGGTAAAAACCGTCCTTTTACATAGGATTTATCTTGTATAATGATACTTACAGTTTCTTGATACCCATATTCCAAAGCATAAAGGCCCATTTATCCGCTTGTTCATCCAAAATCTTAGCGGTTGGTTTACCCGCGCCATGACCTGCATTCACATCTATACGAATTAAAATAGGAGCTGGTCCTGCTTGTCCCTTTTGAAGGGTCGCCGCAAACTTGAAACTATGCGCTGGAACTACACGATCATCATGATCTCCTGTAGTCACCATGGTCGCTGGATAAGCGGTTCCTGGTTTAACATTATGCACTGGCGAATATCCCTTGAGGTATTGGTAAATGTCGACATCATCTTCTGCCGTTCCATAGTCAGTGGCCCAGCCAGCTCCTGCAGTGAATTTATTATAACGTAACATATCTAAAACGCCGACAGCCGGAAACGCAACTTTCATTAAATCCGGACGTTGTGTCAATACCGCACCAACAAGCAGTCCACCGTTCGATCCACCTGAAATGGCAAGGAAATCTTTGCTGCAGTATTTCTCGCTAATCAGGTATTCTCCAGCAGCGATAAAGTCGTCGAACACATTTTGTTTCTTCATTTTGGTACCTGCCTCATGCCAGGCTTCACCATATTCACCCCCACCACGGATATTTGGAACCGCATAGATTCCGCCATTTTCCAACAATACCAAAACACTGGTATTGAAGTTCGGCTGTAAGCTGATATTAAATCCACCGTATCCATACAATAAGGTCGGATTTTTACCATCCATTTTTAAGCCCTTCTTATGGGTAATCATCATCGGAATCTTCGTGCCATCCTTAGAGGTATAGAATACCTGTTTCGAATCATATAAAGTCGGATCGAAGTCGATATCGGGCTTTTTATACAAGTTTGATTCACCCGTTCGCGGGTTGTAGGAAAACGTGGTGCTTGGATAGATATAGCTGGTAAAGGTGTAATACAAAACGGCATCATCGCTATTTCCGCCAAAACCACCGGCGCTTCCTTGTCCAGGGAGATTCACTTCGCGAATCATCTTACCTGTATAGTCATATTGCTGCACCACACTGAGTACATCCTTTTGGTATTTCGCGAAGAAATAGCCTGCTCCCTCACTTACGCTAAGCACATTTTCAGTAGCTGGAATGATATCTTTCCAGGCATCCATCGTCCAATTGTCTTTGCTTACCTCAACCAGACGTCTGTTTGGCGCATTGTACGTAGTCAGGAAATAGAACTTATTTTCTTTGGCAAATACCAAATCATGGTCATTATCAAAATTATCTACAAGCGCAACCGCCTCATAGCCGGGATTGGTCAAATCAACCACATACACTTGATTTCCAGTGGTCGTCATGGCAGCTGAGATTACCAGGTATTTTCCATCTTCAGAAACAGACCCTCCAACATAACGGCGCGGGTTGGCATCATCGCCAAATACAAGGACATCCTTATCAGATGAAGTACCCAGCTTATGGTAGAAGAGTTTATGATTTTGTGTTTTCGCAGAAAGTTTACTACCTCCCTGGTCTTTGTAGGTAGAATAGAAAAAGCCTTCATTGCCCTTCCATTCTGTTCCACTGAACTTGACATCCATAATTTTATCTTCCAGAAGTGCTTTGGTCGCTACATCCATGACATAGATTTCTTGCCAATCTGCGCCACCTCGGCTAATGCTATAGGCCATCAAAGAACCGTCTTTGGTAAACTGAAGTCCGGAAAGTGAAACTGTTCCGTCTTCACTCAGTTTATTCGGATCAAAGAATACTTCGTCCTCTCCACCTTCAACCACACGGTACATCACCGACTGGTTTTGCAGCCCGTCGTTTTTAAAGTAATAGGTATGCGGTCCTTCTTTAAATGGAGCGCCTACCCGCTCGTAGTTATAGAGTTTCTCGAGACGACTTCTCATGCTGTCTCTGTATGGAATCTGACTGAGGTAAGTGAAGGTGAACTCATTCTGGCGCTTCACCCAGTCGGCCGTTTCTTCACTGCGGTCATCTTCGAGCCAACGGTAAGGATCACTTACGCTGTCGTTAAAATACACATCAACTTGATTTCCTTTTGCTGTTTCGGGATACTGCATCTTTTCCATGGCGCTTTCTTCGCCACCGCATGCTGGCAAAAGCAAGGCCATTGCGGCAACAAGCGACAAACGTGTCAAAGCTTCTTGTTTTTTCATAATAGATTCTCTCTCTGCCAAATTTACATTCTGCTGTCATATTCCCAATTAATCCAGTTCAAATGCTATTTTTGTACGACGAATTAGCCTTATGATCTGGAAGAAAATCCTTTCTTATATCTTGTTTTGGAAAAAGCAGCCAAATCCCAATGGCGAAAAGCAAAGCAGTTATTTACGCATGATGCATGGCATTAATAAACTGACCATTTTGATTTTCTTAATCGGCATTTGTGTCATGATTTACCGCTACCTTACCCACTAATAGGAAATGGAATATTCCTTGATGTATTGCAAGTATTATATAGAAGCATGACAACAACACTTTATTTCATCGGAATTCTGCTTTTTATCGTCAGCTTGATTATTCAATCTCGCTTTCGTTCTAAAGCTAAAAAATATGCACAGAGCGGCTTGAGAAATGGCATGAGCGGTGCTGAGATTGCTCAAAAAATGCTGAATGACCATGGCATTTACGATGTGCAGGTAATCCATAATCCAGGACAATTAACCGACCACTATAACCCAGCGAACAGAACGGTTAATCTTAGCGACGAGGTTTTTCACGGTCGTTCGACACTTGCCGCGGCTGTAGCTGCGCACGAATGCGGACACGCTGTTCAACACGCCGAAGCCTATAACTGGTTAGAGTTTCGCTCTACCATGGTTGGTCCGGTAAGTTTTGCCTCACGCTATTTGATCTTCTTGCTCATTGGTGGGTTACTTTTAGGTGGCGCATTAGGACAGACTTTATTGCTTGTGGGTATTGGATTATTCACCCTTACCACCCTATTTTCTTTTGTAACCTTACCCGTTGAATTCGATGCAAGCCGTCGCGCTTTGGCATGGCTAAACGACAAAGGAATGGTTGCCGGTCAGGAAGCAGAAGAAAGTAAAGACGCCTTGCAATGGGCTGCCATGACTTATGTGGTTGCAGCACTTTCATCTCTGGCTACTTTGCTCTATTATATTTCGATCTTCACAGGAAGAGACTAAAGCACTATACGATTTAAATAAAGCCTGTCGTTCATCTTGCATCGACAGGCTTTTGTTTTTTACCTTGCTGCAGCCATGAAAACCTTTTTACTTTTCCTAGTTACCCAGATTATCCCGGTCATTGCGCTCGGACAACATCAGGTTACTTTGAGCTTGAATGAGAAAGGAACCGACCGCTACTTTGAAACCTCGAAGCTCATCGCTCCGGTTTTTAAATTAAAAGGCGATACAATCGAATCCTATCAAGGCTTTGGGATAAAAAATGATAAACCCCTTCAACGGTTTAAAGTACAGGCTCCTGAATTCACTACGGTGATGGACACGGGTTATACCTTTCTATTTTCAAAACTTAGCA
>JALRIQ010000179.1 GCA_023277325.1 Bacteroidia bacterium
TCAGGAAGGATACGCTCGCTTACATCTTCCATACGCACCAAAACAGCAGCCCATAATCCGTTAACCGGACGTTCCTGACTTGTATTTTTTGCGAAGAAACCGTTGTCGAGAATATTGTCTTGTGTGGTACTTAAGTCGGCAATCGCATCATATCCACAGTGGTGATTGGTAAGCACCAATCCTTTGTCGGAGATGATTTCACCAGTACAAAATCCACCAAACCAAACGATGGCATCTTTCATTGCCGCCTTATTGGCATCATAAATTTGCTCGGGAGTAAGTTTAAGTCCCAAACGTTGCATTTCAGCGTAATTCTGATCTTTCAACAAAATTGGTAACCACATTCCCTCATCGAAGGAACCGGCATACGAACTAAGCAAGGTCAAAAACGCGATGAGCGTTGTAAAAATTCTTTTCATGAATAGTCTTTCTATTGTGCGCGACAAATTTAGCCAATTGTTGCTCTTCGCCACTCGATGCTAGATAATCTTTCAAAAAAATCCGCCCAATGAAAAATATCTTACTATATCCTGGCTACATGGAGGTAACATTTATTTAACATTCTCTTAATTTTAGCGGAAAGGAAGTACAGCAACTTTGCAGCCACGCAGATGGTAGCATTTAAAAACGTCCTCGGGGGTATTCAGAAAGAACGTACCTTTCTAATTATCCTACTTATAGCCTTCGCGGCTTCATTTCTTTTTTATGGAAACCCGCAAATAGCCATGTGGTTGGGTTTTGGTTTTGCCGCCTATTCCGCTATTGCCAATGACAGTATTCAAACCATTGGAACTTTTATTGGATCCAATTCCGACCGCAAATGGTATGTGCTCTGGCTTTTTATCGGGCTCATATTTCTGGCAACGGTAACTTTTAGCTGGGTTGTATATGATGGAGATGTATCCTACCGCCGTTTGATGTCGGTCGATAAAACAACAGGCGAGCTCCTTTATCCTCATCCGAGCGATTTCAATTTTCTTCAAATTGCCGCACCTTTAATCCTGCTCATTGTTACGCGCTTGAAGATGCCGGTATCAACGACCTTCTTGCTCTTGAGTGCCTTTACCATCAACGCGGGTGGGATTTCAAAAATGCTTTCCAAAAGTTTAAGCGGTTATGCCATTGCCTTTGTATTGGCTATTGTGGTGTATGCTCTGCTCAATGGAATAGTCAGAAAATACTTTAGCCGACGTAAACCAAATAGAGGCTGGGTCGTTGCACAATGGCTTACCTCAGGCGCTTTATGGTCGATTTGGGTAATGCAGGATGCTGCGAATATTGCGGTATATCTCCCACGTCAGTTAGACATCTATGAATTCCTGGGCTTTTCGCTGTGTATCTTCTTCGGACTTGGATTGCTGTTTTACCTCAGAGGAGATAAAATTCAAGGCATTGTTACCGAAAAAACACAAATCACCGACCTTAGGGCAGCCACCCTGGTGAATTTGGTATATGCCATCATCATGTTCTATAAATTGGTAGTAAGCACGATTCCAATGAGTACCACCTGGGTTTTCCTCGGATTACTAGGTGGAAGGGAAATCACCATCAATTACCTGCGCCGTAAAGAGGGCCATACCCATACATTCAAAGCATTGCGTTTGGCAGGAAAAGACATTCTCTATGCTACTTTTGGATTGATTATATCCATCCTCTTGGCAATGGGAGTTAATGAAGGAGTACGAGCAGATATTTTAGCTCTGTTCCATCTTTAATTTGCTCAGGCGATTGAAGCGCCAATACAGCAAAATAGCAGAAACACTCAGACCAAGTAATAGTCCAATCCAGATTCCCTGTACACTCAAAAGTGTATTAAAACCGAGGTAATACCCTACTGGAATACCAATTACCCAATAGGCAAATAAGGTAATCAGCATGGGCCGTTTCACGTCGGCGATGCCGCGAAGAATCCCCAAACCGATTGCCTGAATACCGTCAGAAAGCTGAAATAAGGCGGCAATAACAAGCAATCGAGCTGCCCATTCCTGAACCTCCTTATTTTCAATATAAAGTGCGACTATAGGTTCCCGAAAAATGGCCAATGCCGCACCGCAAACAATCATCCAGGCTGCACCAAGTAAAATGGCCGCTTTTCCTGCCATCCGAACTTGGGTCTGCGAATATCCTCCGAAGGCTGCACCAACCCGTATTCCCCCCGCCGCGGCAAAACCTGTTACAGCCATATAGGTAAGGGCCGCAGTATTGATAGCTATCTGATGAGCGGCCTGCTCAGTTACTCCAATCCAACCGGCCATAATCATCGCTCCCCCAAATGCAGCAATTTCGAAGAAATACTGAAACCCAGATGGGATGCCCATTTTCATCACTTTCTCGCTAAAGACTTTTGCCAATTTTGGCTTTTGTACCACAAAAAGATGCAGGTCTTTTGATTTATGGAGGTAGGCAATCATGGCCAGCATCATACTTACACGTGTTATCAGCGTCGCATAGGCAGCACCGTCCAGGCCAAGCGGACTAAAACCCCAATTTCCATATATCAATAACCAATTTAAAAAAGCATTGAGTGGAATAGCCAATAAAGTAATGACCATCGATGATTGCGTAAATGAAAGCCCGTCTGCAAATTGCTTTGCACTCAGAAATAAAATCATTGGAAGCACCGAAAAACTGACGATGCGGAGGTAATCCACCGCCAAGTCAGCCACAACGGGGTCTTGACCAAAAACATGAAACTGCGTACTTAAAAGAAGAAGTAAAGCCTGAATGATCAAGGATACCAAAATAGAAGCGCGGTAAGAACCTCTCAAGATTCCTGCTGTCTCCGCATAATCTCGTTTCGCTGCAGCCATGGATACCAGCGGCGAAACTGCGGTAGATAGGCCAAAGCCAAAAACGGTAATTAAAAAAAATACAGAAGAGGCCACACCAGCAGCGGCAACTGGCTCCTCGCCTATTTTTCCCACCATGGCCGTATCCACTACACCCATCAGTACCTGACCCACCTGGCCAACCATTATGGGCCACGCCAGTTTTAAGGTCGCCTTAAAGTGCGACCTGTATACGCGCCAAAAGCCCTGAAACCGCATCTTACTCGACGTATAAAAGAAGGCCTTTTAGGTATTCCCCTTCGGGATGGAAAATATTTACCGGATGGTCAAGCGGCTGACCCAATTGCTGAAGGATACGCACATTGCGACCTACATCTGCAGCGGCGCCAAATACAATCTTCTGGAAGAGCAACTTGTCGATATTCTGAGAGCAGGAGAAGGTTAAAATAAGCCCTCCTGGCTTCACGCGTTTAATGCCCAGCATATTGAGCTCTTTATATCCGCGTGTGGCATTCTCTACCTTTCTGGCGCTTTTTGCAAAGGCCGGTGGATCAAGAATGATCATATCATAATAATATGGCTCTGCCGCTTTGAGGT
>JALRIQ010000180.1 GCA_023277325.1 Bacteroidia bacterium
ATCAATGGCAGATTGAATCCTTTCAACGGCTGTATCCATGTCCTTCATCAAAAAAGGATCATGTAATTCACTGAGCTTAGGCCGAAAAAACTCCCGTGCCAGTTCAAAATCGACAATACCACGCTGTCCGAGCAGCACAGCCAGAGCTTCGCTCACATGAAGTGACTCTTCCAACTTCGTGCGTATCTCTTTCGGCGGTATCTCTTTCTGCACCCAGCGCTTTTCCATAACCGCAAATTACATTGCTATTTAGAATTGGCCTCTACGGTATTGGAAATTTGACTGGAATATGACAATTCATTTTGGAGAGATTGCGAGGTTGGGGTAAAAAAGAGGGCAGATAATTATCTGCCCCTTCGGTGATGGTTATAATTTTAAATTCACAATTCACAATTCGAAATTCACAAATCATAAATCACAAATGTTTTGATTTAATTCCATTCGTTGAATTTGGCTTCAAAGGCTTCCCAATCTTCGGAGGTGAACAAACCATTTGGTTGAGGTTGTTTCACATATACGGTGAGATGGGTAATTACATTTCCTTGAATAAACCCGTCTGCCTCGGTTAGAATAACTCCTTTTTTCGCGTTGGCTCCAGCCTGGCGCTCCACGGCTTCATTGCTACTCACTTTAAACGCTTTATATTCCAATGACTTCTCCGTTTCATTAAAGAACGCCACATAATGCCAGGAACCATCAATCATAGCACGGTCTACATCCATTAGCTCGTATTTCTTGCTTCCCTTCTCAGCAATTTCTTCCGACATTTTCGTCCAGTTGGCATTAAAATACACCTCAGATTTCTTGTCCATTTTACGGTAGATCCCGTAATAAACGTTCTCACCTAAATAGCTGTAGAAGTCGAAATCGATGATTTGCATACCTTCCTTTTGCTTGGCTTTCCAGTCATCCTCGAACTCTTCCCATGAATTGACGCGCACAAGGGCACTTGATTCACTTCCCTTGTCATAAACAGCCACAACCTGAAAACCTTCTTCAGTTTCTTTCATGGCAATATCACGCAGCATGGAACCCGCTGCAGTCATCACTTCAACATCTGCTTCAAATTCATCGGTTGTTGCGTAGTTTTTAAGTGTTTGACCTCCCTTGCCTTTCATCCAAACTCCACGGTAAAAGGTTTTTCCTTTCTCTTCGTAGCATTCTAGATCTACCAGCATCTTGTTCGATGCAATCGTTTTCCAAGCAACGGCGGGAAGGATAAGTCCCAAGCCGATAATCCATAAATATTTCTTCATAACTCGTTTCATAATTGAAGCGACAAAATAGGGATATTCAAAAGGAATATAAAGTGCTTATCGACCTAATTCCACCTTGGATCCAAAGGATATTTTGTCAGTGCAGCGGCATCCTTCCCTAATCCGCGCATGGCCTTTTCCCAGAGTACTTCTGCGGGCAATTCAAAAACATCCTCCTCTAAGGCAGGCGCTACCAGCCAAGCATGTTCTTCCATCTCACGCTCCAGCTGTCCTGGTCCCCAGCCACTATAACCCAGGAAGAAGCGTATTTCCTCTGTCTTATACCCAGGCATACCGAGCTTGATAAGATCAAAATCACCACCCCAGAAAATGGAATTAGCCACCTCTGATGCTCCGATATAACCTGGTCCGAGCCGATGTATATAATGCAGGGTATCTATTTCCACAGGACCGCCCTCAAATACAGGAAGTTCACAAGGAGAAAATGCCTCACCCAAATCCTGAACCTTCAATTGTAGAGGACGATTTAATACAAAACCAACAGAACCCTCTTCATTATGCGCCACCAGCAGAACGACTGTTCTTGCAAAGTTTGAATCAGCTAGGGTAGGTTCTGAAAGAAGCAGGCTTCCTGCTTTGGGTTTGAATGAGGACCAATCGATCATAGTACGAATTAAAGAAATTCAGTTGGAGTGCCCTAGCTAAAACAAAAAACCACGGCTTTCACCGTGGTTTTTGTAAAGATGACTGTCTAACTCAATCTACATTATCATGTAGAAAGCTGTTGTTCTTTCTGATTTCGGGGCGTTTTTCCTCGTCCTCAAAAAGAGAATAGCGGGAGATATTCTCTTCAGAAGAAGGCTTCA
>JALRIQ010000181.1 GCA_023277325.1 Bacteroidia bacterium
CTCTGCCATGAATGCGCCTACCCGAGCCATTTTCTGCTCGACGGTTGAAGATTTTGGTTTTGGCCCTTTGAGCGATGACAGTTATGTGATTCAAACTCCACTCAAACTCGACTGCCGACCTTGTGGCTTGCATGGCCATAAACAATGTCCGGAGGGACATTTTAAATGTGCTACCAGCATTAGGATAGAGGCTGACTTCAACTAGCTAACATGAGGCTGACTTCAACTAGCTAACATTTGGAAATCAAATATTCTCGCTATCTTATTTAAGATTCTAAACCATTGAGCAATCAATGCGTCTTGAGAAAAAACCGAATCATGAAAAAGAAGTTCTTACTCCACTTACTGGTGACTGCCTTTGTTATAGGTACAAACTCTTGTGAAAAAGAAGTGTTCGACAAAAATCATTCGGACTGCAATTTTGAAGAACAAGAGTATGAAGTTGCCATGACCCCTGAAGAATTTGAAGCAGGCATTATGGATGCCTTCAATCAAATGGAAGTGCAAGGCGGTACTGAAAGTATAGCATTGTTTATGGATAATGAAGGGATTCCGTCTTTTCTGGAAATGGATCCATTCAATGCGTCTGATTTTAAGGGTAAAAAAGAAGGCCCTTGCAACCTGAGTGGCAAAAATGAACTTACTCAAAAGCAACGCGCTGGATTAAAGCAGGCTTGGGAAGCTTACCAAGGTTGTAAAGCATCCTATACCGATAAACAAAAAGCCTTATACCGAGCCATCCGTGCCAAATTAGAGAAGCAACGCACTGTTTTAAAACGTCAATTGGATGCCAAGAAAATTACTCCAAAAGAATTTGCTGAGAGAATGGCTAAACTTCGTCAGCAGTTTAAGGAGCAAATGAAAGAACGTGGAGATGCGCATCGAAAAGGAATGAATGCGTGCTACTTTGGCTACCTGCAACATGTGCAAAAAATCCTGAACAAACAGCAATATGCCATTTGGATTCGTTGCCATCAAGCACATCTTCCTCACAAAAAGCCTTTGGATCCCAAAAAGAGAGAAAATAAGACTTAATCTTATACCGTATTATTAAAAGGGAAGGCAATAGCTTTCCTTTTTTTATTTGCCCAGTTGAATGCCGAAAGTGAGGTAAACCGCTCTTGCTTCTGCAGGAATGATCCCAGGTCCGGGATAACTATCAGCTCTACGGGTGAAATAGCGAGTATTCGTGAGGTTATTGATACTGGCGTCTATGGAAAAGATGCGGTAGGTCCACCCTATGGAAAAGTCCATGACCGCATAAGCCGGTATTTTTCCTTCTACTGCACTGCTGGTCCATACGGAATTTGTCGCATCGCTGAATTGCGAGCCGGTATAGGCATATTGAAGCGAAGCACGCAAATATTTCCAACGGTAACGAATTCCGCTTCTGAATACCACATTAGGAACCATTTCAACCTTATTTCCGTCTATCGACGTTTGATCGGGAGCATCATAGACCCCTCGAATAAGTGCCAGGTTAACAAACACATTCAAGTCTTGGAAGCGCAAGGATTTTGCCCGGGTAAATCGGAACAGGTTGGTTTCCCCCATCATCTCAATCCCTGTCGTTCTAGAATTGGCCACATTGGTGCGGAAACGGTAATCTAAGTATAGTGGGGCATCCCCATTTCTAAGCACCTGACCAATACGTCCGTCATACTGCAGGTAAAAAGCTGTGACTTCATAAATAAACTTGCCAGAACGTTCTCCACGCACCCCAATATCTGCGGTAAATCCTCGCTCATCGCGAAGCATCGAATCGACCCGCAAACTCGGATTACTGATGCGCAAATCTGTAAAATTGATGGCCCGGTAGTTCTGACTCACATTGGCGTAGAATTCCAAACTCGGACCAAGGGTATATTGGGTTCCCAAACCAGCAATAACGAAGCTGCGGCCCCGTGAACGCTCATCTTCAATACGGCGATCGGATATCACATTGCCTGCTAAATCGAAAACCCTTTGGCGGTAATACCCTGCTGCTCCCGTTTTGATATATTCTCCACGAATCCCTGGACTAACCGTAAGGCGCTTGTTCAATTGAAATACCTGTTCCCAGAAAATCGCAGCATTAAAATTATCAAAACGGTAATCGCTATTTTCAAGGTCATTCGGATTGATAAACGCAAAGTTTGCATCCTGACCATCATATCCATCACCTTGACGGGCGTTTGAATGACCAAAATACAGACGGTAGCCAAACAAACTATGCTGTTGTTGATTCAACCATTTCCAGCTATGGAGCCAACGCAATTCCTGGCCAATATTCTTGAACTTCCCTTGAATCAGGTTTCTGTTTCCTCCCAAATCCAGGCGATTAATCCTTTCCAGGTTGCCGATAGAACTACGTTCGGCAATAAGTCCGAACAAACGCATTTCAATCAGGTTATTGGAGTCGGCCTGGAACTGTACCTGCCAAGAAGGCAAATGCCAACTTACCTTAAACCAATTTCTTTCTCGAAAGGATTGCTGCGGATCCTCATTAAATGCCTGATCGGTTAGCCCACCCGCTTGCTGGGCCAGGTATTGCATGCCAGTATATTCAATGCTGTGCGTCCATTTTTTGGTTGGCTTCCATTTTAATTTGACCGAACCGGTATAAGATTCAAAGCCACTATTGGCTCTCCATGAATCACCACGTTTATAGCTGAAATAGCTGTAATGATTGAGCTTTCCATTTGCCACAGTTCCGCCCAGGCTATTAAATGAACCAAAATACCCGTAGGATCCTAAAGTTTGTCTGCTTGTTACCTGAAATGGAATATCAGCAGGCCCTTGCTTTGTCACGAAATTAAGCATGCCCCCAAATTGGGTTCCATACTGCAAGGATGCCGCACCACGAACCACCTCAATACGCTCCACAGCCTCCATTGGAGGTGAATAATAGGCTTCGGGATAACCGAGCGCATCTGCACTGATATCGTAGCCATTTTGCCGGGTATTGAAGTTGGCTGTTCGGTTCGGACTCAAACCCCTGCCCCCAACGCCCAGTTGAAGACCCGCTGCATCCGACTCCCAAATATTCAATCCGGTGATTTTTCCAAAAACCTGACGGGCATTATTCGTAGATAGGTTGGCTTGCAAGCTTGAAATCTGAATGAGCTCTGTCTTTTTTCCCGCATAAAGGTTTGCTCCTTCCACAGATTTCAATCTGCTAATGCCTAACTTCTTAATACTTTCCGATTGCACTACCACAGGGTCGAGCGAGGCTTCAAGACCAATCAGGCGGATTTCAAAAAACAAGGGAACTGAGTCTATTTGAATCTCTTTACTCCATAACTGATAGCCCAGCGCAAAGGCTATTAACTTGTATTTACCATAGGGCATATTGGCCAAAGCAAAAGATCCGTCTGGCTCAACCTCCGTATAAAAGCTCGTTTGTTCGAGGGTGATGATGGCATCATCGCAGTTCCTTGCGTCCGTGCAGACCACATTCCCGTAAATGCTGCCCGTTTGCGCTGTGGCAAGCATTCCGGAGAGAATGAACAGGATAGGTAGAAGTCCTCTTAATCTTTCCATGGATACGGATTTAACCAGCTTTTTGGTGCCCAAGAATCTTCGATTGCCGCCAAATTCAGTGCAGGGTCGAATAGGAGTTGACTCGGCCGGCCATTAAGGGTAACATACACTTCGGCTGTAACTATCGGGTTTTGCATACCCTGCTTTTGGTAGTTGGCCTGCAAATGATGCGCATATTGAAGCAGCATATCCGGTTGATAGCTCATTTGTTTCTCCTGGTGTGCGTTTAAAAACAGCCTATTATCCACCATTCCTGCATTTCCATCTTCCCCATCTTTCACATAAAACTGCGCTGTACCCGCTTTTTCTACAAGCATTACGCGCCAAGAAAAGCGGTAGCCTTCTTCGGTCCAGAATAGATTCCCGGGATAGGCCAGATA
>JALRIQ010000182.1 GCA_023277325.1 Bacteroidia bacterium
TATTTGGATATCTATTATTGGGAATGGGAGCCTGGTTCAGACCTGCGTTCTGTTTTAGCCCTTACGCCTAAAAAACTCCCATATGACCAATCAGAGCCTCAAGGAGAGAGCATAGCATTTTCCGAAGATGGTAAATCATATTACCTCCTAAGTGAAGAACTGTTTGGTGTTGCACCGGTATTATACCAGTGGAAATAATCTATTTTTAGCCTATTATAAAAATATTTTTAGATAAGTCTAAAAATAATATATTTGCAGCATGTATTCATTCACGGAAGAGAATTACCTCAAAGCCATTTACAAGCTGTCCTATGAGCAGAAGCAAAGCGAAACGAGCACCAATGCAATCGCAGAAGAACTCGATACCCGAGCTGCTTCCGTGACGGATATGCTGAAAAAATTGGCAGAAAAGCAATTGGTTAACTACGAAAAATACAAGGGAGTTAGTCTGAGTGATGAGGGGAAATCTGTTGCCTTACAGGTGGTGCGTAAACACCGACTTTGGGAAGTTTTTCTGCACGATAAACTTGATTTTGGTTGGGAAGAAGTACATGAGATTGCAGAACAACTCGAACATATTCAATCTGATCGGTTAATCAATCGGCTAGATGACTACCTTGGGAACCCGAAACATGATCCGCATGGTGATCCTATTCCCGATAAGAGTGGGGCCCTGTTTATTGAAAACTACCTTCCCCTGAATAAGGTAGCAAGCGGACAAGCCTGCATATTGACTGGGGTTAGTGATCATAGTACTTCCTTTTTAAAAAGTGTTGAAAAATGGGGGCTTGGAATTGGAACTTGCCTTACCCCGGGCGATAAAAATGAATACGATGGTACCTTAGAAGTGGAGCTGCCAAATGGAGAAAAAATTGTTATTGGGCAAAAGTCTGCCGCACATATTCTTGTAAAAATCTAATAGAAATGGACGTTTTTGTTGAATGGTTTCGGTCGCAGAGCGCTGTATATCAGGCTTTCCTTGCAACAACATTTACCTGGGGTCTTACTGCCTTTGGAGCATCCTTTGTATTCTTATTCAAAACGGTTACCCGTAAATGGCTCGATTTCATGTTGGGCTTTACCGGTGGGGTAATGATTGCAGCCAGTTTTTGGTCGCTATTAACGCCATCTATCGAAATGGCCGAAAAGGATTTTGGTGCCAACTGGGCCTGGGTTCCAGCGGCTGTTGGATTCATTGTTGGTGCCGCATTCATTTATTTGATTGATAAAATTCTTCCCCACCTGCATATCAATGCCAAACCAACAGAAACAGAAGGTATAAAAACGGGTTGGAACAGAACCATATTGCTTGTATTGGCAATCACCCTGCATAATATTCCTGAAGGGTTAGCTGTAGGTGTATCCTTCAGCGCGGTAAGCATGGGACACCCTGATTTTACTTTTGGTTCAGCAATGGCGTTGGCGTTAGGTATTGGTATTCAGAATTTCCCAGAAGGAATTGCCGTCGCGGTGCCACTTCGACGTTTAGGTCTTTCGCGCTGGAAGAGTTTCTGGTGGGGGCAATTGTCTGCCATCGTCGAGCCTATAGCGGGGGTTATTGGTGCTTTTGCAGTAATTGTAGCTGAACCAGTATTGCCTTATGCGCTTTCCTTCGCTGCTGGAGCCATGATTTACGTGGTGGTAGAAGAGGTTATTCCTGAGACACAACAGGATAAATATGCCGACTTTGCCACCATAGGAGTAATCATCGGTTTTGTAGTGATGATGGCCCTTGATGTAGGTTTAGGCTAATCCCAGCGCTGATAAGGGCAAAAAAAACGCGT
>JALRIQ010000183.1 GCA_023277325.1 Bacteroidia bacterium
AAGAGGTATACCGCCTGGGCGCGCATTTTGGATAGGTTGAAAATACCTGTTTCCAGATCCATGCCTTCTCCTCCATCCGGTGTGCAGCAAACATGACCAATAATTTTAACCTTCACATTTGGGTTCGCTTGTAATTTGGCCAGTAAGGTATCGAGAGAAGGATATGATTCGGGCAAAAACATATCGTGACCGCCAACAAACAGGATATTCTCCAGCACCATCTTTTGTCCGACTTGCAGGTTTTCAAATGTTGGCGCTTCTTCCGGTTCAGGATATTGATTCATTTTGTAGATAAGAATCACCCGGCTCGATCGATTTACGTGGCGTTCAATTATTATCTCTGCAGAATCAGTGTTATTGTGACTTAATGGCTTTTCACCATTACCCACAACTAGTGGGTCCAAAGAATATTTACGCTCTACTTGCAATGCTGCAGCCAATTTTCTTGAACGACGATTCGACAAGTCCTGATTATATTCTTCCGAACCCACATCGTCGCAGGTTGATTCAATTCGGTAGGATATTACAGTGATGGTGTCTGCGCTTGGCATTTGACTTAATAAGCGATTTAAAGACTCGGGCGCTAGTTGATCCTTGTCCGTTAAGTAATATACTTCCAACCGCAAGGTGTCCTGAGCAGAGGCGCCTA
Organism: Bacteroidia bacterium; assembly: GCA_023277325.1. Classification (GTDB taxonomy): domain Bacteria; phylum Bacteroidota; class Bacteroidia; order UBA8524; family UBA8524; genus UBA8524. Next base: position 650 of record JALRIQ010000183.1, read on the forward strand.
ATGTCGTCATGAATAGCAGGAAAAGAAGGAATAATCGGTTCATGAAGGATTAACGCTTTTTAGGATAGGGGTAGTATTTTTTATCGACTCGTCGACCAATCGAAAAGTCGAAAAGTCGACTAAATATCGTATTTCCTAATCAGCTTCAGAAGTACCTCAAAGTCTTTCGGGTAAGGCGCTTGAATATCGATCTTGATATTTTCCGTTTGCATAAAAAGACTATATGCATGAAGTGCAAAGCGGTTAATCATCGGAGTCTCTTCTCTTTCACGTCCAATGCTGAATTTGCGTTTGATATGACTCAAATAAGGCATTTTCCCTCCATAAAGGGTATCGGCAGTGATGGGCGCATTTTGTGAGGCGAGGTGAATCCGTATTTGATGCATTCTTCCTGTAACGGGCATACATTCCATCAAAGTAAAATGCTGGAAAATTTCAAGCGATTGAAAGAGCGTTACGGCTTCTTTTCCATCCCGGTCTATTCGCACCTTTCCTGATTTGCTGGCATAGATATTCAGGTCCACCACATGCTCTTCAAAATTGGTCGCGCCATCCACCACGGCGTGGTAGACTTTTTCCACCTGGCGGTTTTCGAAGGCCATAGCAATTTCCCGGTAGCTCTCTGGATTTTTGGCCAAGAGAAGTACACCCGATGTTTCTTTGTCAATACGGTGACAAAGCTGGAGGTCTTCGTTGAAGGCTTTTGCTAAACGGATTACGCTAGGTTCATTTCCACTGCGCTCGTCGAGTGATGAAATGAAAGGTGGTTTTGATATCGCCAGCGTATTTTCATCCTCATGGATAATCCAGTTTTCGAAGCGCAGTTTCATCGTTTATTGAACTCCTTTAAACGTAAACGGGTGAGCACATTTTTCGTTTGTTGAGGGAAATCACCTTTCATCATCCAGTCATAGTAAGATGGCTCTTGTTTAAACACGTATTGAACGGTTTTTCCTTTATGCTTTCCGAAGTTAAATACTTCCTCCCCTTTTTCATTTTTAACGATTCTTCCTGCGAGGTCAACCAGGTTAGATTGTCCGGAGAAATGATGCAGGAAATCGATATTGGGCTCAAGTTGGTCGTATTTTGATACCTGGGCTTTGAGTATTTCAAAAGTTGCCACTGTATCTGCTTCTGCAGAGTGCGCATTCTCCAATTCTTTATTGCAGTAGAAGCGCAAGGCCGCAGCAAGGTTACGTGGCTCCAATACGTGAAAGATGCGTTGCACATCAATAAACTTCCTGTTCTCAATATCGAAGTCAATATTGTAACGAAGGAATTCTTCTACCAGCATCGGGAAATCGAAGCGGTTGCTATTAAATCCGGCAAAATCACAGTTATCTAAATAGCGTGAGAGCTCCTTAGCGATATCCGCAAAGCCTGAAAGTCCTTCTACATCTTTATCATAAATACCGTGAATAGCCGAAGACTGCGGAGGAATTGGTATGCCCGGATTAATTAAATAACGCTTGTGATCCTCACTGCCATCCGGCATAAGTTTTATCAGGTAAATCTCAATAATACGGTCGTTGGTAGTGCTAATTCCGGTAGTCTCTAAATCGAAGAATACCAGTGGTCTTTGAATATCAATAAACATGTCTAAGGATTGGCTGGCAAATTAGCCAACTAAATCTAAAGTACAAGTGCAAGAAGACAAATTCGAGCTATGGACCATGTTGATTCTCTCAATAACGCTCGATAGCTCCGACAATTCTTGCGAAATTATTATATTGAAATTGCATCTCTGTTATGGCAAACTCAATTTTAAAAAATAAGATTTACCACCCTTCTTTTCTCTCTATAGTCTTATTCATTATTTGTGCGGAAAGTGCTTGGGCTCAACAAAAATTAATGGGTCCTGAAATTGGATATGGACTTCATTCAAAACTAAATACCCAGCCGCAAATTGGCCTGCCGAAAAACAGCGGATTTATAGGTCTGCGAAGAGATAACACATTTCAAGACCACCCAAGTTTTAGTCTGATTTCAGGCATACAAGTTTGGGTACCCGTTAGCGGCCGGGATAAGGTCACCTTGATTAAATCAGATCCTTCCCTTCCTTCCTATCAAGAAGAAAGCACTCTATTGATGGGACATATTGAAGGGCATTATGCAATAAAATATACCTTCAAAAAACAAGTTCCGAAAAAGGCCCATGAGTACATTGCTATGGGCATAGGTTTATATTTAAACCCGTTTCAGGAGAAGCTACTAAATACCTCTATCCCACCTGACTATAAAATTCCGCCTAAATTTAATGAAGACAAGTATCGCGGAGTGCTTGTGGGAATCAATGTCAACTTGTGCTTTGGATTGCAATTCAATACGCTGTCGCATCCCGTTTATCTTGAATGGTACTTTCACCTCCCAGGACCAGAGCCCTTAGGCAACCCTTATGAAATAGCTCCAAGACTCATGACAGGAATTCGAGGTGGAATATTATTCCCAACAAAAAAATCAAAAAAGGAAATAAAGTAAAGACTACTCCAACAAATCTGGTCGGCGCAGTTTCGTGCGCTCTACAGCCTGCTCATAGCGCCAGTCATCTACGTTCTTGGCATGACCGCTTAACAAGACATCAGGAACCTTCCAGCCCCGAAATTCGGCAGGGCGGGTATAAACTGGAGGTGCCAATAAATCATCTTGAAACGAATCGCTTAAGGCCGATTCTTCATCCGAAATTACGCCGGGTATGAGGCGAATGATAGCATCGGATAAAACAGCTGCTGCCAATTCTCCTCCACTCAATACATAGTCGCCAATGGATATTTCTTTGGTGATAAAATGGTCACGAACCCGCTCATCAACCCCTTTATAATGTCCGCAAAGTATCAGGATGTTCCCCTTCAGCGAT
>JALRIQ010000184.1 GCA_023277325.1 Bacteroidia bacterium
GCAAAAGAAGCATTACGCTTAGCTGCACAAAAACTTCCGGTAGCTACCCGCTTTGTTGTAAAACACGATTACGTAGGAGAGTAAGAATTATGAAATTCCAAGAAATAAAAGGCTTGACCACGGAGGAAATCGTTGAAAAGCTCAGAGAGGAAAGAACTCTCTATACAAAAATGAAATTCAACCATGCGGTGTCGCCACTGGAAAACCCTATGACGCTTAAAGCGTCTCGCAGAGTTATCGCGCGCTACCTCACGGAATTAAATGCGAGGAAGAATGGCTGAGATACAGACTAACATGGAAAGAAACGTAAGAAAAGAGATCGTCGGAAAGGTGGTTAGCAACAAGATGGACAAATCCATCGTGGTAACCGTGGAGCGCAAAATGAAGCACCCAAAGTATCCGAAATTCGTAAAGAAGACCTCCAAGTTCTATGCTCATGACGAGAAGAACGAGTGCAATATCAACGACATTGTGAAGTTGATGGAAACTCGTCCTTTGAGCAAAAGCAAAAGATGGAGACTTGTTGAAATTATTGAAAGAGCTAAATAAGATAGAGAACGATGGTACAGCAAGAATCAAGACTCAGAGTAGCTGATAACAGCGGTGCAAAGGAAGTACTTTGTATCCGTGTTCTCGGAGGTTCTGGAAAACGTTATGCTTCTCTAGGAGATAAGATTGTTGTGTCTGTAAAAGATGCAATGCCTTCAGGAGGTGTTAAAAAAGGAACCGTAGCAAAAGCCGTAGTGGTGCGCACCAAGAAAGAAGTTAGAAGGCAAGATGGATCGTATATCCGTTTTGACGATAACTCCTGTGTTTTGTTGAACGCAAACGATGAGCCAAGAGCTACACGTATTTTCGGGCCTGTTGCCAGAGAATTGCGGGAAAGACAATTTATGAAGATTGTTTCTTTGGCTCCTGAAGTATTGTAATCATAGACGATAAATTAAAAGAGGTGAAGCTGAATATAAAAAAGGGCGATAAAGTGAAGGTCATTGCTGGCGAATACAAAGGCAAAGAAGGACGCGTATTATCGGTTAGCCCGAAAGAACAAAGAGCAAAAGTTGAAGGTTTGAATTTGGTAAAACGCCATACCAAGCCAAATGCTCAAAACCCAAATGGTGGAATTATCGAAAAAGAAGCACCTATCCATGTTTCTAACCTTATGTTGGTTGACGGAAAGGGAAATCCTACCCGCATCAAACGTGAGCGTGTTGAAGGAAAATTGGCGCGTGTTTCTAAAAAATCAGGGGAGGTAATAAAATGATCGCACCAAGATTAAGAGAACAATATGAAACTTCCATCCGTCAAGCGATGATGGATAAGTTCAACTATAAAAACGTAATGGAGGTTCCAAAAATCACCAAGATTTGTTTGAATCAAGGTGTTGGAGCTGCAACCGCAGATAAGAAATTGGTGGATAACGCCGTGGCAGAAATGACCATGATTGCTGGACAAAAAGCTGTTCCTACCAAATCTCGTCTTGCGATTTCGAACTTCAAATTGCGTGAAGACATGCCAATCGGATCGCGTGTTACACTGCGTAGCGAGCGCATGTACGAATTTTTAGATCGCTTGATCTCTACCTCCTTGCCACGTGTACGTGACTTCCAAGGATTGAAGGTGAAAGGTTTCGACGGACGTGGTAACTATACCATGGGTGTTACGGAACAAATTATCTTCCCAGAGATTAACATCGACAAAACTCCACGTATTAGCGGTATGGATATTACTTTTGTGACCACTGCCAAAAATGACGTAGAGTGCCTTGAGTTGCTCAAGTTGTTTGGAATGCCGTTTCAAAACCAAGATAATAAATAAGCATGGCTAAAGAATCAATGAAAGCTAGGCAACGTAAGAGAGAAAAACTCGTTGCCCGTTTCGCTGAAAAGAGAGCACAAATGAAAGCAGATGGAGACTATGATGGTCTTCAAACACTTCCAAGAAATGCATCTCCTGTAAGATTAAGAAACAGATGTAAAATTACCGGAAAACCACGCGGATATATCCGTCAGTTTGGTATTTGCCGTAATATGTTCAGACAGATGGCTTCCGATGGAAAAATCCCGGGAGTAACCAAGGCAAGCTGGTAATCTGTTGGATATCGATTTGAAGTAAAACATTATTTAAAAGAAAAAGACAAATGACTGATCCAATTGCAGACTTTCTCACAAGATTGAGAAATGCGATCAAAGCGAATCACCGTATCGTTGAAATTCCTGCTTCTAACTTGAAGAAGGCAATGACCAAGGTGCTTTTCGAAAAAGGCTATATCCTCAGCTACAAATTTGCTGAAGAAGGCCCACAAGGAGTGATTAAAATCGCCTTGAAATATCACCCGGTTTCAAAAACTCCGGCAATCCGTTCCCTCAAAAGAGTTTCTCGTCCAGGTCTACGCCAGTACTCTGGTTCCGATACGCTCCCACGCGTAATCAACGGAATGGGTATTGCGATCGTTTCTACCTCTAAAGGTGTGATGAGCGATAAAGAAGCGCGTCAGATGAACGTAGGCGGAGAAGTATTATGCTATGTTTATTAATCGATAGGAGGAAGAACAATGTCTAGAGTAGGAAAAAACCCGATTAGTATCCCAGCAGGGGTAGAAATAAACATCGACGAGAATAACCTCGTGACCGTAAAAGGTCCTAAAGGATCGCTCACTCAAAAAGTAGATAGCGACCTTAAATTGACTATTGAAGAAGGTGTATTAACCTTGGTACGACCAACCGAACAGAAGCGTCATAAAGCCATGCACGGTCTGTATCGTTCACTCATCAATAACATGATTGTTGGCGTAAGCGAAGGCTATAAATTGCAACAAGAATTGGTAGGTGTAGGTTTTAAAGCCACCAACCAAGGTCAAATTCTTGATCTAAGCTTAGGTTACTCTCACGGTATCTTAATGGAAATCCCAAAAGAAGTGAGTGTGGTAACTGAAACCGTAAAAGGTAAAAATCCTGTTATCACTTTGGAAAGTATCGACAAACAGTTGATAGGCCAGGTAGCAGCAAAAATTAGATCACTCAGAAAACCTGAGCCATACAAAGGAAAAGGTATTCGTTTCGTAGGAGAAGTAATTAGAAGAAAAGCGGGTAAATCTGCTGGTAAAAAGTAATTAGGCCATGATTAGAAATAAAACATTTAAAAGAAAAAAGATCAAGGCAAGAGTTAGAGGTAAGGTTAGTGGTACCGCTACTTGCCCACGCTTGAGCGTTTTCCGCAGCAACAAGCAAATTTATGCCCAGCTGATTGACGACCTTAGTGGTCGTACCCTGGTAGCCGCATCAAGCCGCATCGAAGCAATCGATAAAGCTGAAGGTACCAAAGTTGATAAGTCCTTCAAAGTAGGACAAGAGCTTGCTGCGAAAGCAGTTCAAGCGGGAATCACTAAAGTGGTTTTCGACCGTAACGGTTACTTGTATCACGGACGTGTTAAACAACTTGCCGAAGGTGCAAGAGACGGAGGATTAAATTTCTAAGCGAATTACAATGGCAACTGCAAACGTAAAAAGAGTAAAACAAAGTGACCTCGAGCTCAAAGAGCGCGTGGTAGGTATACAAAGGGTAGCGAAAGTTACCAAAGGAGGTCGTACCTTCAGTTTCTCCGCTATTGTAGTGGTAGGAGACGGAAACGGCATCGTTGGTTATGGATTGGGTAAAGCTGGTGAAGTAATCGATGCGATTCAAAAAGGAATCGAAGATGCGAAGAAAAACCTCATTAAAGTGCCAATCATTAACGGTACTGTTCCTCACGAACAATACGGTAAATACGGTGGTGGCCGTGTATTCTTGAAACCTGCTTCTCACGGTACCGGTGTTATCGCTGGTGGTGCGATGCGTGCGGTTCTTGAATCTGCTGGTGTACACGACGTATTGGCAAAATCTAAAGGCTCTTCAAACCCACACAACGTGGTAAAAGCAACGATCGATGCTCTTGTTAGCATGCGTGATGCTTGGACCGTTGCTGAACATAGAGGAGTTAAGTTGAGCAAAGTTTTTAATGGATAAGGTGATGGCGAAAGTTAGAGTAACACAGGTAAAAAGCACCATTGACCGGTCTGTAAGACAAAAGGCAACAATGGAAGCATTGGGCTTGAAAAAAATGAATCATACCGTGGAGCATGAAGCCACTCCACAGATTTTAGGTATGATCAATAAAGTGAATCACCTGGTTAAAGTTGAAAATATCTAAGGTATGAATCTGAGTAATCTGAAACCTGCAAAAGGTTCCGTTAGAAAAAATAAAAGAGTTGGTCGTGGACAAGGTTCTGGCCGTGGTGGTACATCCACACGTGGTCACAAAGGAGCTCAATCCAGATCAGGATATTCTGCAAAAGCAGGTTTTGAAGGAGGTCAAATGCCACTTCAACGTCGTGTTCCTAAAGGAGGATTTAAAAATCCATTCCGTGTGGAATACATCGGAATCAACCTAGATAAATTGCAAGAGCTTATCGATACCTATAAAATGGAAACTGTCGATATCGCTACTTTGCATGCAAACAAGGTGATTAAAAAATCTGACAAAGTGAAAATTCTTGGTCGTGGTGAATTGAAATCCAAAGTAAACATCAAGGTTCATGCTTTCACCGCTACTGCTAAAGAAGCGATCGAGAAAGTTGGAGGAACCGCCGAAACCATCTAAAATGAAAAAACTGATCCAAACCCTTAGCAATATCTGGAAGATTGAAGATCTCAGAACCCGTATCGTAAATACGGTGATGTTACTTCTGATCTACCGCTTGGGAACCTTTGTGGTCCTCCCAGGTATCGATCCGAATATGCTTGAGCAACTTCAAAGTCAAGGAAACCAGGGAATCTTCGGTTTGATTAACATGTTTGCAGGTGGAGCCTTCTCCAGGGCTTCCATTTTTGCACTTGGTATCATGCCGTATATCTCTGCTTCTATCGTTATTCAATTATTAACGGTAGCAGTTCCTGCCTTCCAAAAGATGCAGAAAGAGGGTGAAGATGGACGCCGTAAGATGAATCAGATTACGCGTATTCTTACCATCGCTATCACTCTCGTTCAAGGAATCGGTTATATCATCAACTTGCGTAACGAGTCTGGAGCTGCCATTATGAATGATGGATTTGGCTTTATGCTTAGCGCAGTGGTTATCCTGATTGCTGGTACCATGTTTACTATGTGGTTGGGAGAACGCATCACAGATAAAGGGTTGGGTAACGGTATTTCACTCATCATCATGGTGGGTATTGTTGCTCGCTTGCCATTCGGGCTAGCCGCTGAATTTGATTACCGTTTAGGTGATGCAGGTGGTGGTTTGGTTGTTTTCCTTTTGGAAATCGTAGCCTGGCTGGCAGTAATCCTCGCTGTAATTGCGCTCGTTCAAGGTACCCGCAAGATTCCTGTACAATATGCAAAACGTGTTGTTGGAAACCGTATGACCAGCGGAGCAAGAAGTTATTTGCCAATGAAAGTGAACGCGGCTGGTGTAATGCCAATCATCTTCGCTCAGGCTTTGCTTTTTATTCCTGGAACTATCGGACAGTTCATTCCTGAGTCGAGTACTACCGCTGCAGGTATCGTACAAAGTTTTATGAACCCAACGTCTTTGGCATATACCCTAACAACGGCAATTCTTATTATTCTCTTCACCTATTTCTATACGGCGATTACCTATTCGCCAAACCAAATTGCTGAAGAGTTGAAAAGAAACGGTGGATTTGTGCCAGGTGTAAAACCAGGAAAACAAACAGCTGAGTTCATTGATAATATTTTATCGCGTATTACCCTTCCAGGATCTTTCTTCTTGGCATTGGTAGCAATCATTCCTTCTATCGCCATGCTATTCAGTATTAACAATGAATTTGCACAGTTCTACGGAGGTACCTCATTGCTTATCATGGTAGGTGTGGTATTGGATACCCTACAGCAAATAGAAAGTCATTTGTTGATGAGACAATACGACGGACTACTTCAAGGAGGCGCTAAAATCAAAGGAAGAGTTCCTGCAGGATCAGGAGCAGCAATATAATTTGTTAATAATAAACTAAAATAGTAATTTCGCATCCCCAAAATCAATAGCATAACGCGTGGCAAAACAACCCAGCATTAAACAAGACGGTACGATTACAGAGGCGCTTTCGAATGCCATGTTCCGAGTAGTACTTGAGAACGGTCATGAAATCATCGCAACGATTTCAGGTAAAATGAGAATGCACTACATCAAAATCCTACCAGGAGATAGAGTTGCTGTAGAGATGTCACCATACGATTTGACCAGGGGTAGGATTACATACCGATATAAATAAGGCAAGACGATGAAAGTTAGACCATCTATAAAGAAAAGATCCGTTGATTGTAAAATCGTACGCCGTCATGGCAAGTTGTACGTGATCAACAAGAAGAATCCTAAATTTAAACAAAGACAAGGTTAAGATATTTGAATTATGGCTAGAATCGCTGGGATAGATATACCAAAAAACAAAAGAGGTGTAATCAGTTTAACCTATATCTACGGAATAGGTAATAGTACTGCTGCAAAAATTTTAGATGATTGCGGAGTTGATCATAACATTAAAGTTTCGGATTGGACGGACGAACAAACAGGGATTATCCGTGCGGCTGTTACCGAAATTAAAGTGGAAGGAGCGCTTCGTTCTGAAGTTCAATTAAACATTAAACGTTTAATGGATATCGGATGTAATAGAGGAATCAGACACAGAGCTGGTCTTCCATTAAGAGGGCAACGTACTAAAAACAATTCGAGAACTCGAAAAGGTAGAAGAAAAACAGTTGCTAACAAGAAAAAAGCAACTAAATAATAACTGAGTTATGGCAAAAGCAGGTAAAGTAAAAAAGAAAAGTGTTAAGGTTGAAGCTGTTGGTCAAGCCCATATTCAGGCTTCTTTCAACAACATCATTATCTCATTAACAAACAGTACAGGTC
>JALRIQ010000185.1 GCA_023277325.1 Bacteroidia bacterium
TTAGCTTTGGGTTTGAGTCGGGGGCTTTTCGTCACCTTAAAAAAGACAGCCTGAATCCCGTTCCTAAAACCTATTTCTATAATGCCTTCCTCGATATCAACTTCATTAAGGTTGGCATGGCAGGCGATTATGCAGCGTATACGAATGTCGCTTTGCGCGCATCGGTGGGTAACCGTAGCTGGATTGATCATGGACGAGGATTAATCTTTACTGGTTATTATGGCTTGCGCGGCTATAATGCAGGTGACTACGAATTCCGCTTCCAGGGGAAAAACGATTATAAGGGAATTTCTATCGGCGCGGATTTCCGGGCCAAAGGATATGAACCCGATTTTACGAGCTACTACTATTTCGGGAACCACCATTTTTGGTTCAATAAAGATTTTAAAAAGCAGTCGGCCATTAGCCTGAAAGGACATATCTCCAATTCCGGCAAAAAGGAATGGATTCGCCTGAGCTATACCGAAACCCTGCTGAATGATTATGTCTACCTCGCCAGCAATGAACAGGCTACCCAATTCAATGGTGGGATTAACCTCAATCAGCTGGAATTGCGCCTTCAGGGGAATATCAAATGGCTTAACCTGGAAAGCACCACCCTCTATCAACAGGTGAGCAAAACGCAAATCATGCCCCTTCCAAGATGGAGTATGAAGCATACCATTTATGGTCAGGGATGGATGTTCAAGAAGAGTCTTTTTGCCAAGATTGGGGTGGACTTTTTCTGGTGTGAAGCCTTCAACGGACTCGAATATGTTGCGCCATTGCGTTCCTTCAAGGTCCAAGATCAGTCCAACCCGTTCACCGTGGGGAATTACCCGTATTTCAATGTATTCTTCACAGGGAGAATTCGAACCGTTACCTTCTTTATGATGTTCCAGCATGTTACGGCAGAGCTTTTTGGCCCTTCCTATTATGCCTCTCCTTATTACCCGATGCAGCCAAGAGCTTTCCGATTGGGTATAAAGTGGAACATGTATGAATAAGTAATCTTAAGCTGCTGAATTGGCGCGCAATAAGGCATCCATCTTTTCTCTCAGCACGGCTTCATTCACTGGTTTGGTGGTATAATCATAGGCACCAAGTTGAAATACCTACGCCCGAGTTTTAGGGGTGATATCGGCGGTTACTGCGATAATCGGAATCCCAGTATTGCGGTTTCGTGCTTTTCCTGCGCGCGTGGTTTCAATGGCTTCAAATCCATCCATCACGGGCATCTGCAAATCCATCCATACCATATTATAACTTTCCCATTGCAGCATATCGACGCCTTAATGTCCGTTATTGGCGATATCCATGGATTGACTGCGAACATTAGCATAAAGCGAGACGCGGTAATTCTCTGCCTTAAACAATGCTTTTTTTATAGCTTCGCAGTATGCGGTTAAGCGAGATAATCCAATTTCTGGAGGGCATTGCTCCCTCGGCCTTTCAAGAGTCGTACGACAATTCAGGACTCCTCGTTGGGGATGCATCGATGGAGATTAAAAAGGCGCTGGTTTGTTTAGACAGCACGCCAGAGGTGATTGAAGAGGCCATTGCCGAGGGCGCTAATCTGGTAATTGCACATCATCCGATCGTGTTTTCAGGATTAAAGCGCTTCAATGGAAAAACCCATATCGAAAAGGCGGTGATGCTCGCCATTAAAAACGATATCGCCATCTATGCCATCCATACCAACCTCGATAATGTCTTGGCCAAGGGCGTTAATCAAAAAATTGGCGAAAAGCTCGGACTGGAAAACATGCGCATACTGGCGCCCAAAAAAGGGCTTTTGCAAAAACTGATCACCTATTGTCCGGATGCCCATGCAGAAGGAGTTCGTCAGGCCTTATTTGCTGCTGGTGCCGGAAAAATTGGCAATTACGATGCGTGCAGCTTCAATCTACAAGGACAAGGAAGTTTCCGCGCAAATGAGGGAGCCATACCCTTTATTGGAGAACTTGGACAAGTACACTGGGAGAATGAAACACGTATTGAAACCATCTTTCCACGCCATATTGCTTCCCGGGTAATTTCTGCCCTGAAGGCCGCTCACCCCTACGAAGAAGTGGCCTATGAAACCTTCTTTATTGAAAACGAATGGCAGCAAGTTGGTTCCGGTTTGATAGGAGAATTACCCGAAGCAATCCAGCCCGAAGAATTTTTAAATCGACTAAAAACGAAGATGGAAATTCCCATGGTTCGGTATACCCAGCCTGCAGGAAATAGCATAAAAACTATCGCTCTTTGTGGAGGATCAGGAAGCTTCTTATTGGGTGCTGCCATGGTCTCCGGTGCCGACGTTTTTCTCTCCAGCGATTTCAAATACCACCAGTTTTTTGAAAGCGAAGGGAAAATCATGATTGCCGATGTGGGACATTATGAAGGTGAATATTTTACGATTGAATTGTTGAGCAATTTATTAACAGAAAATTTCCCTACTTTCGCAGTCATTTTTTCCGGTATTACTACCAACCCCATAAAATACTATTGTTGATGGAAGCAAGCATTGAAGAAAGATTGAAGAACTTGGCCGACCTTCAGGCCATCGACTCCAAAATTGACGAGATTAAGTCTATTCGTGGCGAATTGCCAATGGAGGTAGCCGATTTGGAGGATGAAATCGCCGGTTTGGAAACCCGTATTGAGAAGTATGCTGAAGAAATGAAAGAGCAGGAGTCTTCGATTGCGGCGAATAAAAACAAAATCAAAGAAGCCCAGCAGTTCATTAAAAAATACCAAGCTCAGCTAGAGAATGTAAAAAACAACCGTGAATACGATGCCCTAAGCAAGGAAATCGAAATTCAAGGCTTGGAAATTCAAGCGGCTGAAAAACGAATTGGTGAATACGGCAAACAAATCGAGTTGAAAAAAGAAACCCTTGAGGCGGCGAATACCGAAATCGAAGGGCGTAAAATCGACCTCGAGAACAAGAAAAAAGAGTTGAGCACCATCGTTGAAGAAACTGAAAAAGAAGAATCTTCATTGATGTCGAAACGTGCAAAAGCAGAAGCGAAATTAGAAGACCGTTTGAAGAATGCCTATAACCGTATTCGTGAAAACGTGAAAAATGGTATTGCTGTTGCTAATGTATTGCGTAACTCATGT
>JALRIQ010000186.1 GCA_023277325.1 Bacteroidia bacterium
CAAGCATTTCTAAGGCGAAACGTACCATCGGGTGAAGCGAGGTAATTCCTCCAACGGTTCCCAATGAAAGGGGAACTTCAATCCAAAAGGTAAACACGCCATTTTCTACTTTTACGTCAGTTAAACTGCGGTATTGACCACTTCTCGAGGCATAGGTATGCGCGCAGGCTTCGATGGCACGAAAATCATTTCCGGTAGCAATAACCACCGAATCAATGCCATTCATGATGCCCTTATTATGCGTGGTAGCGCGATAAGGCTCGATACGTGCGATATGCACGGCCTTTTCAAATTTGTCGACAAACTCTTGCCAGGTATATTCTTTTTTCTCGTCTTCGAGATCTTCCACCTTGCAGCTTACCTCTGCACGCACCAAACATTCTGGTGTATAGTTCGACAGGATGCACATGATGACCTGCAGGGCTTTTTCCTTCTCGGTAAACAGGTCGGAATTTTCTATTTCTCTTTTAAAGGTTCTTGAAAACTGTTCTAGGCAGGAATTGATGAAGTTTGCACCCATCGAATCGCAGGTTTCGAACGTACACATCAATTGATAGTAGTTCGGCTCTTCATAGGTTTTGTTGATGAGGAGAATGTCTTTGATACCGCCCCCTCTGGCGCGCATGTTTTTCGTCAGGCTTTCCGACTCCTTGTACAAAAACGCTTTTATATGGGTATTGAAGAAGCTGAGTAGCTTTTCATAATCGCCCCAATAGGCAAAATGAACATGGCCTACTTTGGTGGTCGAAACAATTTTAGTTTTAAACCCTCCACGGGTCATCCAAAAATTCGCCGCCTTGGCTGCCGCTGCAACTACCGAACTTTCCTCGATGGCCATGGGTACCGAATACATTTTTCCATCAATCAGGAAATTCGGCGCTACCCCAAATGGCAGGTAATAGTTGGTGATGGTATTTTCTATAAACTCGTCGTGGAGCTTTTGGAGAGTTGTGTCTTCATTCCAATAGGTGCTCAAAACGGAATAGGCCTGTTCTGGGTCTTCAAAATGACTGCAGATCCATTCTACTTTAGCTTCTTTGGAAAGTTTTGAAAATCCCTTCACCGTATCCATCGGCTTTGTCAGGGCATTTTCTTTTTTCATATTATTCATGTGTCACGTCTTATTCGCGAATACGGAGGTAGGCCTGAGCCAATTCGTATCCGCGTATCTGTTCTTTGATATAGGCTTGCAATGTTTCGTAGTCGCCACGTGCTCTTTTTAAGAGGGCTGAGGCCTGACCATACACCGCATTAATTTTACTCTTTTCTACATGATAATATCCATCGAGGTAATCGCTGATGCCTCCTGAAACAATGAGGTTTTGGCAGCGAATGTCCGTTTCGGATAGCGAATTGGTCCAGCCCAGCATTTGAGACGCTGAATGTCCTAGCTGCGGTATGCCTTTATGCACTTCTTGTTGGTCCTTGTCGGCACGCAGAAGTTCTAATAAAGCGAAATTGGTTCCTCCATTGGCGGCCAATTCTACCGCGGCTAAGGGAAGTTCAAGAAGGGCTTTCAGGCTTGCTGGTCCCATTCCTTGTCCGACTTCTTTCACAATGATTTTCCCCTGAAAAACATCCATGGCTTTTTTTACCGTTAGCAAAGGCATTTCATGAATGAGGTCACCTTCAGGCTGCAGCCACTCTTGCAAGGGATTGATATGGATGATGAGTCCGTCGGCATCCAGCTTATCAACCAGCTCTTTCATCAAATGGGCTTTACCATGAGTCAGCAGCGTTTCTACCTGTGCGATACCCAGGTTGGCATAAAAGGCTTGCTCATTGCCGATGATATCACGAAGCTGGAAATCTTTGAGGTAAGTATCGTCTTCCAGGATAATACGGCAAGAACCTAATCCCATTCCAAAACCAAATTCATTGGCTGCTCTGGCAAGGTTGCGGTTGATGGTACCTGCTTCTTTGGTACCGCCTGTCATGCTCGATACCCACAGCGGAAAACGGAAAGTTTTGCCGGCAAAAACAGTGGGGATGATAGAACCTTCTTTGGGATGAGCGGCCATTAGCGGTTCATAATAAAAACGATTATCCAATTCCATTCCGCTTACACGCGAGGCGAAGGCCAGGTCGATATGGTCTTTTTTGCGGTCGGAGGTTTTTCCTAAATCAAGACTTTCCAAGTTGTGCTTTTCTTCTGATTATAACGACTTTGAATCGATATTGTTTCTGCCGTCGTGTCAAACAAAGGTAAGGTTTTGGGTAGGAAGAAAAGAAGAACGGAGTTTACCTTTCACCCTTTCCGTGTATTGACCTCAAGCAAGAAGCGAGTATACTTGTATAAACCTTAAAACACATGAAAAAAATCAGTATTCTGCTTGGCCTTCTGATTTTTGGGTTGGGTGTCCGCGCCCAGAATGCGCCAGAAATGCTTGAAAACGTGATCGGGGCAGTGGTCACGGTTGCCATTTATGAAACCGAAGAAAATATGCAGCCCATGGGCTTTCGCGGGGTGGCGGATAAAGCCTATGAACGCATTTTAGACCTAAGCGATACCAAGACCAGCGGTTCGGGTTTTGTCATTGAACGGAATGGAAAGAAATACATCATCACCAATGCCCATGTGGTAGAAAATGCTTCGGCAAAGTCAGGTGCCTTGGTAGTTTACAGCATCGATCAAACGAAATATGAAGTGAAAGTAGTAGGAGGGGATTCCTTCTATGACCTGGCTGTTTTGGAGTTTTTAAGCACGCCCGGACCAGAAATTACCAGCATCTATTTCCGTGCTGAAGAAGCAAGACTTGGTGAGCAAGTATATGCCTTGGGAAATCCTTTGGGCGAGTATCCCTATACCGTAACGGATGGAATAATCAGTGCCAAAAACAGGGTGCGTGGTGGAATAACGGGCAAGTTTGGCTTCTTACAGACCACCGCCACAGTAATATGGGGAAACTCAGGTGGTCCCTTGGTAGATGCCAAAGGAAAGGTATTAGGCATCAATTCACAGATTGCTTTTGCGAATCGCGGAGGGAAACAGATCTGGCAGCCGCAAATCAATTTTGCTTTGGAGGCTGGAATATGTAACCGTCTGGTGAAAGATATTTTGGAAAACGACGGTTTGGTTCGTCGGGCATGGTTGGGTTTGGAAGTAGCTCAGCAGTTCGACTACGACTCGTATTTAGCCATGTACGGAGAGCCTTGGGTGAAGCGTGATAGCCTGCCCATTCTGAAAAATATACTTCCTGGCTCACCTGCTACTATGGCGCTTAAAGGGTATATCGGAGCAAGCATCCTTAAAGTGAATGGGGTTGCCGTGCGCAATGTTCAGGAAGTATTGGGTGAATTTGAAAGGGTAAAACCCAATTCTGAGGTTTCATTGGAAGTGGTGAAGCAGGGTAAAAAGGAAACGATACGTTTTAAAAGTGGGGAACTGTCGGTGAAAAACCTGGAAGACATTGCCAAGTTTGTGGTAGCAGAACATAGCAAAGGAACGCTCACTACAGATGGAGAAGCAGTCATCTTTAAATACAAACAAGTGGAGGAAGAGGAAGAAACGCCGAAGAAGAAAGGCAATGAGATTGAACAACGCGAAAGAAACCTCCGTTACAGAGGGGTGATGGAAGAACGCGAGCAAAGTGAAGTACCAGAAGAAAAGATCATTGCGGGCGGCATCGAAACCAGTTCATCTTCTTCCATTTGGCGGGTCGATAAAATGAGTGATTTGGGCGCCATTTTCCGTTTATCCGGAATGGCTGGCGTATTTAATTTGTATGTGGCGGATGAGTATGGAGGCGACCCAGAAGCCATTCAGATTAACCCTTCTGGCAGCAGTCAAATATTCCAGGTGACTTTGTGGTATTAAGGGCTCAGATTCGCAGCCAATAAAAAAAAATACTTGTTTTTGCAATTTCGATTAATGGATTTGTCGTATTTAACTTGTAAACAGTATCGGAAAATTCATTTAAAATTGAAAGTGTTTTAAAATTAAGAAGAGAAAAACAGATTACCCAACTTGAAAATA
>JALRIQ010000187.1 GCA_023277325.1 Bacteroidia bacterium
AAATTCTTTTACGGTTTCCAAATCGCTATGGAGAACATCCACAGCTAAACATACTCTTTACTCATTGATACCTATATCAAAGACCCAAAAGAGAAAGATATGCTCTTCCATGCCATCGACACCCTTGATTGTGTGAAGAAGAAAGCAGAATGGGCTTTGCGTTGGATTGAAAACGCTTCTTTCGCAGAGCGTCTGGTAGCATTTGCCGCTGTAGAAGGTATTTTCTTCTCAGGTAGCTTCTGCTCTATTTTCTGGTTGAAAAATCGTGGTTTAATGCCAGGACTTAGCTTCTCAAATGAGTTAATTTCACGCGACGAAGGCCTTCACTGCGATTTTGCTTGTCATTTATATACAAAACACCTCACCGACAAACTTCCAAAAGACCGTGTGCGTCAAATCATTATCGATGCCGTGGAAATTGAAAAAGAGTTTGTAACCGATGCCCTGCCTGTGCGCCTCATTGGAATGAACGCTGATTTAATGAAGCAGTACATTGAATTCGTTGCTGACCGCCTCTTAGTTGAGCTTGGTTGTGAAAAAGAATTTGGCAGCAGCAATCCATTCTCCTTTATGGAGATGATTTCCCTTCAAGGAAAGACCAACTTCTTCGAAAAACGTGTCGGAGAATACCAAAAAGCAGGTGTAATGAACACCGACAAAGAGGCTGGCCAATTTAGCCTCGACGCTGATTTTTAAAAACCTATTGAGAACCCTAAAATATTTCAGAAAACCGCTATGTACGTATTAAAAAGAGATGGAAGAAAAGAGCCGGTGATGTTCGACAAAGTCACCGCTCGGATCAACAAATTATCTTATGGCTTGGATTCAAATTTCGTTGACCACGTTATTGTTGCTAAAAAAGTAATTGAAGGAATTTATGATGGAGTAACTACTACCCAACTTGACAACCTGGCTGCAGAAACAGCCGCTTCTCTTACTCCAAAGCACCCGGATTACGCGCAACTTGCCTCCCGCATTGCCGTATCCAATTTGCATAAGAATACCGAGAAGAGCTTCTCCGTAACCATGGATTTGCTCTACAATTACATCAACCCGAAAACTGGGGAAAAAGCTCCCTTGATTGCTGATGATGTGTATGAAATCATCATCAACAATGCAGAGTTGCTCGATTCGAATATTATTTATGATCGTGATTATAACTTCGATTATTTCGGATTCAAGACCCTGGAACGTAGTTATTTGTTGAGAATCGACGGAGAAGTAGCGGAACGTCCTCAACACATGTACATGCGTGTTGCCATCGGTATTCACAAAGGAGATATAGAAAAAGCCATCGAAACCTATAACCTCATGTCGGAAGGTTGGTTTACGCATGCTACCCCTACTCTTTTTAATGCAGGTACACCAAAACCACAAATGTCATCTTGCTTCTTGCTCACCATGCAAAACGATAGCATCGACGGCATCTATGAAACCCTTAAGCAATGTGCGAAAATCTCGCAAACTGCTGGAGGAATTGGTTTGAGTATTCATAATATTCGTGCAACAGGATCTTATATCCGTGGCACAAACGGAAAGAGCAACGGAATCGTTCCAATGCTTCGTGTATTCAATGATACAGCCCGTTACGTAGATCAAGGCGGCGGTAAAAGAAAAGGTTCTTTTGCTATCTACCTTGAGCCTTGGCATGCTGATATCTTCGATTTCCTCGACTTGAAAAAGAACCACGGAAAAGAAGAAATGCGTGCTCGTGACTTATTCTATGCCCTATGGGTTCCAGATTTGTTCATGAAACGTGTGGAAGAAGACGGCGAATGGTCATTGTTCTGTCCGAATGAAGCACCAGGTTTGGCGGATAGCT
>JALRIQ010000188.1 GCA_023277325.1 Bacteroidia bacterium
TGCTTGGTGCATCTTCAATATCCTGAGTCAAATCCTGGTCAGGTGCAGGATCAGAAGGGTTCTGAGCCGAAGCCTGCGGATCGGTAGTCGGATCGGAATTCATGCCGGCATTTGGATCTCCAAAAATGACATCAATACTTACCTCTTCCGGAGGAGGCAACTGGTAGTATAAGCCCAAAAGGTACAATACACCCAATAGCATCAGCGTGCTCACCAAGGTAACGAGTACCCCAACCAGCCGGTTTCTTTTTTCGTCTTCTGCGTATTGCGTGTAGGTAATCATCTTATTGTCTTCCTGTACGAATAATCATGCGTAGCTTCATGCGATGTGCGGTAGCCATCACCTGGGTAACAAATTCCAAAGGAACCGACTTGTCGGCACTTAGGGCCAAACTCATTTCTTCTGGATTTTTCCCTTTAGCTTCAGCCAATAATGCTTGTTCGAGTCCTTCGTAGCTAACTTCTTTGTTCATCACGTAAAGACGCGTTTCAGCATCTATCGCTACTTCTATCGGACTAGGCGCATTGGTTTGCGTTTTGCCAGTTGGCAACAATACCTTGATGGCATTTGGGTTAACCATGGTAGAGGTGATGATGAAGAAAATAAGCAATAGGAAAATCAAGTCAGTCATGGATGACATGCTGAACTCCGTTTTTACCTTACTTCTTGTGCTTAAATTCATTATCCTGGCTCTTGTAATAGGTCAATAAACTCAACTGCTGCAGCTTCCATGCGGTGAACTACCTTGTCAATCATGGCAGTTAGCAGGTTGTGCGCGATATAGGCGAAAATTCCGACAACCAAACCAGCAACAGTCGTTACCATGGCTTCGTAGATTCCACCTGATAATTGGGTGATATCGATATTGTTTCCAGCGTTGGCCATCTTAAAGAAGGCGCGAATCATACCGGTTACCGTTCCCAAAAATCCAATCATCGGAGCAGCTCCTGAAATGGTCGCCAAAGTGGCCATTCCCTTTTCGAGGCGGTAGATTTCTAGTTTACCCACGTTTTCGATTGCCACTTCAATATTTTTCATTGGCTTCCCAATGCGTGAAATTCCTTTCTCGAGCATTCTTCCGATAGGAGTACCGTTATTGGCACATAACGATTTAGCCCCGGTAATATTGCCATTGGCAACCATATCTTTTACATTCGACATGAAAGCTCCGTCTTGTTTGGCCGCCTTCTTAATGGTCATATAACGCTCAACGGTAAGGTAAAGCCCTATAAGCAGCAAAAGAGCGATAGGAATCATAATCAGACCACCCTTCATGGTGAGGTCGAGCAGATTCAACTTCTCTTCGGTGATAACTTCGCCCATGGCTGTTGTATCGGAAACGATTTGTAGAAACATAGAGTTATGGTATTTCTTTGGCTATAGCTAGAATCCATGCTTTTGGATTTGCTTCACCTTGTATAAAGCTTAGTCTTTCTTGTGCTTCGAAACGTTTGCTGTGTTTTTCAGCACAAACCCGAATTAGCGCACCTTCTCCTTCGCTGTATGAGCAAGCGGAGAAACCACTTTTCTTGAGTGATCTTTCATAGCGTGCAGCATAACGTTCGTTTGAAAAGGCACCCACTACGATATAATAAACGGAATCCGTTCCTTGAATCGTACTTGTTTGGGGTAATTCCTCCACTTCAGGAGTGGATGGAGCAATAATTTCCTCCATAGTTTCAGTTTCTGAAACTACTGGAGCGGTGGTAGTAATATCTGTTTGTTCTGTTTCGCTTGGGGCAACAACTGCTTGAGTTTCCTCTTGAGTCGCCGTAGGAGCTACAGTTTCTGATTGACCGAATGGGTTTAAAGCACTCCATTGCGCACCAAATGGGGTTTGTACGGAATGATTGATCCAAATCGCTCCGGCTGCAATGATGCAAAGACTGGCTGCCATGGTAATCCACGTGCGACTCTTCTTGCGAATAGGAGCCAAAGCCTTGCGTTGCATCTGACTCGGCTTAATAAGCGGCTGGATTGCCAGGCTGTCGAGGCCATAGGTATCTATCGCTGTATTGCTTTCTTTATCAGGGAAGAAGGTGATTTGTCCTTCGTGGTTACGCTGAAATTCACCGAGTCCTGGCATGGCATATTCCCGTTTATCCTCTAAGTTATCCTTTACAATCTCAACAAAGCGCTGAATCTCCTTCACTGCAGAGGGGTAGTCGTAGTTTTCACTTTTTACCAATGCCGCAGCAAGGAGTCCGTCGTTGCTTTGAAGTTGTTTATTGAAAAAAGGAAGTGCTCGGGAAGGATAAAAACGGTTTTCCTTCTCGTCATAGCCTGCTGGTAAATGATTGAGAATGAAGCCCCCTAAACCTGGGACTACCACGCAATCATTTTGATGCAACAGAAGACGTATGTGTTCACTTATCAATTTCAAGGGTGCTTCTTTAGGCGGTAAATTTACATTGCACTTACTGGACTAGCAACAGACGTGGATAATTAAGATTAACCAATCTTTCATCCCGGGCCTTGCGAAGGGTGGCTGTCGTCCTTCGGCAGGCTCAGGA
>JALRIQ010000189.1 GCA_023277325.1 Bacteroidia bacterium
ATGAAGATTAAGTTATTTCTCCTTGCTATAATCTGCAGTTCGGTAGCGATGGCACAGAGCCTGAACGACAAATGGTACTTTGATGTATCCGCGGGCGCGACACAGTCCTTTGGAAGCATGGCCGAGCAAAACTCCTCGTACATGAAGGTGCAAAGTGGCTGGAGTATGAATCTGGGTTTTACCAAATTTAGTTCGAAAGGGCAATTCTTTAGAAAGGACTTAATCGGTTTTCAAATTGGTTATCAGTTTCATGTCAATACCATGGATATGGGTGATTTGATGCGCATAGAACCGACACCTTCATCGTATTCCGCCAAGAAGGCGAGTCAGTTGTTGCACGGACCAGTTATGCGGTTGGAATATACGAGAGCTGGAACCTTTGCTCCCTACATCGGCTTGGGTGCTCATTTTTTAGCACTTCGGGGAGCACAAATGGACGTTGAGTTTTTGCCACAGGATAATTATTACAAGAAGCTGGAATACCGGGGTTCCGGTTGGGGTCGTTTAAATGCCAGTATATCGGGTTTGGCAGGAATTCGTCTATTGATGCCGAATGATTGGGCATTAGGGCTGCATTATGAAATCTATCTCAGGGATGCCTGGAATACCAAGTACAATGTAACGGCTTATCCGGCGACAATCGATAATGCGGAAAGGGAAGAATCATTTATTCTCACTCAAATTGGCTGGAATCAGCATATAGAATTGCGCTTGCAAATGCCCTTGCGTTAATTTGCAGCATGAATTTCCTCACCCCTGCGCAAGTCATTCAAGGTTATACCATGGGAGTTTTCCCAATGGCGCATCCTGAAGAAGAAAATACCATCTATTGGTATGAGCCAGAAATGCGGGGAATTATGCCCTTGGATGGTTTGAAGATCAGTAAGTCGCTTCGACGAACCATCAATAAGGGCGAATTTGAGGTAAGTCTTGACAAAGATTTCCCAGCCGTGATTAAAGCTTGTTCGGAAAGAGAGGAAACCTGGATCAGCGAAGAAATTCAATCCGTTTATACCGAATTGTACCACGATGGTTATGCGCATAGTGTGGAATGTTGGTTCGAGGGCGAGCTAGTTGGCGGACTTTATGGAGTGGCCATAAAAAGGGCGTTTTTTGGTGAGTCCATGTTCCATAAAAAGACAGATGCAAGCAAGGTGTCTTTATATTATCTCGTTGAATGGCTTAAAAACAACAATTTTGAGTTGCTGGATATGCAATATTTAACACCTCATTTAGCGTCAATGGGCGGACTGGAAATCCCGCAAAAAAGCTATCTCACATTGTTGAACCGGGCATTGAGATAATTGTATGCATGACACAAATCTTCCTGATTCTAATTTGCTTAAACGTCAACTTAGAATTATGAACAGGTTATTTTTTTCTCTTCGCTTTTCTTCTTGTTGAAGGTCTAGCAATGGCTCAGCCAAACAACCCTACGAACCCTGTTCCTATGGATGGTGGATTAAGTCTTCTTGAAGCTGGTTGTGCTGCACTTGGTTACAAAGTGAACAAAGGCAAAAAGTAAGAAGGTTAATTAGCGCTTTCGAATTACCATCAGTCCGTCGCGCACAGGAACAAGAATATTCTCTACACGAGGGTCTTTTTGAATTTTTTCATTGAATTCATGCAATGCGCGTGTTTCCTGGTCGCGTGCAATTTCATTTTCATCCAATACTTTCCCACTCCATAGTACATTATCGGCAATGATATAAGCCCCTGGCTTCATGCGTTCGATAACCATGTCGTAATAATTGCTGTAGTTTTCTTTATCGGCATCAATAAATACCAAGTCGAAATAACTGTTTAGCTGAGGGATGATATCCATGGCATTACCAATATGGAATTTGATGTTTTCCTGTAGCCCGGATGCCTGAATGTATTTACGCACCATGTCTTCAAGTTCTTCATTGATATCAATGGTATGAAGCACGCCACCATCGGCAAGTCCTTCGGCCAGGCAAAGTGCACTGTAGCCAGTATAGGTGCCGATTTCCAAGATTTCATGCGGACGAATCATCTTTGAAAACATACTTAACAAACGCCCTTGAATATGCCCGGAGAGCATACGAGGTATCAATACTTTGGCCCAAGTTTCACGGTTTAAATCGGCAAGAAGTTGCGTTTCTGCTGTTGTATGATTTTCGGCGTATGCCGCGAGATTTTCATCGATGAATTCCATGCCGCAATATAGGAAATCATCAGAAGGGTTAGTGTGATTTCCTGATGTTTCAAACGGCTATTCGCCGCTCGAACCTTTAAAGATCAGGCTCGCCATTTTATCCTCCTGAAGGTATTTGTTGGCCACCTCCATCATTTTAGAGGAATCAATCGCATCGATACGTTTAAAGATTTTTTCCAGGCTATCGATAGGTCGTTCATCCAGAAGCATTTTCCCGGCAGACAGAATCAAACCACTGCGGTTTTCTTCCCCCATAAGAATTTGACCTTTAAACTGGTTTTTGTATCGTTGAAGCTGGGCAGAACTGAGTCCTTTCGTGCGCCAGAACTTTAATTCCTTCCAGATAAGGTCCTGCGCCTTTTTAAGGTGTTTTCCATCCGTTCCGACATAGATATGGAAGAGGCCAATATCGCGCATCGCTTGGTAGTTGGATTCCACGTCATACGCAAAACCATGGCGTTCCCGAATGGATAGATTTAAACGGCTATTGAGTCCTGGGCCACCTATGATATTACTCAGAAAGGCCATGGTAGCGCGGTCTTCTTCCTGGTTGTTTGGAGCGACTCCGCCAATGGTGAGGTAAGTTTGCACATGTGGCGTTTCTTCGATGGCATGAAAGGGCTGAAAGGCGTTTTCATCAAAGTAGAGTCGCTTTTTCACTTGTTCATTTGCCGGAGGAATGACCAAAAAGTGGGGGTCAAGAATGCGCTTAACCTGCTTTAAGGTTTTCGGTCCGCTGTATACAAAAACCATACGTTCCGGAATATACCAAGAGCCGTAGAAGTTCAAGATGTCCTGACGTTTGAAGGTGTTCAGGCTTTCGTGGGTGCCCAGAATATTGAAGCCAAGTGGGTGGTTTTTAAAGGCTTTTTCCTGAAAGAGATCCAGAATATTCTCTTCTGGGGAATCCAGGTACATATCGATTTCCTCATGGATGACATTGCGCTCTTTACCGATTTCCTTTTCAGGAAAATTGGAATGGAAAACGATATCGGAAAGCAGTTCTGCTGTGCGTGCGAAATAATCCGAATTGACAGAAGCATACACGCAGGTCTTGTCTTTGCTGGTATAGGCGTTTAGTTCTCCTCCAACGACTTCAAGCCGGTTCAGTACATGAATAGACTTCCGCTTTTTGGTCCCTTTAAAAAAGAGGTGCTCAATAAAGTGAGCCATGCCCATTTCCTGCGCTGT
This sequence comes from Bacteroidia bacterium, assembly GCA_023277325.1. GTDB lineage: Bacteria > Bacteroidota > Bacteroidia > UBA8524 > UBA8524 > UBA8524. The sequence goes on from JALRIQ010000189.1 coordinate 3,371, forward strand.
TTCATCGCGGGAACCGGCATCCATCGCAAAACCACAATGCGTGATACGTGAAGCACAGTGGTGGTGATAAAGGCGCAGGCCGTTGGGAAATTCGTATAATTCGTAGTCGTCCAAGATGTCAGCTAATCATGCAAAAGTAATACAGAAGCGAACTTACCAAAAGGGACTCGTTATGTCTTTATCATTTGGGTCTGGTTTGATGAATTTATAACGAATTCCAACAGAACCGCCCGAATAAGAGGTATTCATTTTGCCGACCTGCATGTAACGGTAGAGATATTGATACGGGTACTCGAATTTAATATTAAAGCGGCAGCTGAGATTTAGCTTGAAGCTCCAACGCCCACAGAAAATTAAGTCTGATTAAAACTTACGACAGGGTCATATTTAATACCAAAACCTGTTCTCCTATTTCTCTCATTGTCGAAAATGCCTATTTCTAAACTTTCTACCGGTACCAAACTCAACTTGAAATTAGGACCTCCATAGAGTTTGAGATTTTTACTTATTCGTTGTTCCAGAAATAACTTATTGTTAAACATCAAGTTACGCTGATGAAAACGAATTTTATAAGGTTGGCCATTCAACTCAAAATCGGTTCCTGGTGAACCGAATTGAAACTCTAATCCTGAATGCCATTCCATTTTTGAGATATACCTTGATTTAGCTTCCCTGAAGGGAACAAAAACCGCATGAAGAGATAAAGACTTGAAGAAGGTAGGGAATGTAAAAAAGGTTAATGGATTTGGAATTGTGACGGGTGAATTTGCATAGCTAGTGGCATCCACATACTTCTCAAGTTCGCGAATGTCTTCAAAATAGGGCTGTGAACCGCCATAAATGTTGTAGGATAGCTCAAGTCCTTTCCATCCTATATTGTCAGCAAAGCTCCAGGTACTTATTTGTTCCTGAGCATGAACCTGTGGAGTTAAAATCCACAAACCAATAAGTAGGAATAGCTTATTGTGCATTTCGTTCAGTGAGCGCCTAAAT
>JALRIQ010000190.1 GCA_023277325.1 Bacteroidia bacterium
AACCGCAAAGGCTTTTTTCACGACCTGTTTGGTAAGCCATTTTTTAATTCGTCCACCGAACTTATGGCGGTTAATTTTATGGTAGCGCGACCAATGTTCGGTTACCAAATAAGGCGCTCCACCTGTTAAGCGAATTAGCCAAGGAAGGAATCCTGCACGGGTCAGGACATGCACATGATGCAAGTCAGCCTGTCCATGACGTGCTACCAGTATGGAATAACCTTTGAGTGTTCCGTAGAGGTAATGGTAGGCATCGATGATTTTGCCAAGCTTGCTTTCCTGCTTGCGGTAATACACCCGCATGGTCGGCAAACCCTCTTCTTCCTGGTAATCAAATTCAATCAAATCGCCTGTTCTGCGGCTTTCGCCAAGAACCTGAAGCACACTTACCTTGGCATAGGGAAGTAAGGAAGCTGCATGGTACTTCACAAAAAGACCCGGCATGGGATCATTTCTATTGGGGTACCAAGCAGGGAAGAAAACGACATGAGGCTGTTTCATGAGAGGCGCAAAGTTACGCGCAGCAGCCATTTTGCCCAAGCATGAATTGCCTCTTCTATTTTCGCCAATTGAGGCGCAGTGAATTTCCTACAACAACTACATCGGAAAAGGCCATGGAAAGGGCACCTATCATCGGACTCAAAAATCCTGCTGCGGCAATAGGAATGGCCACCACATTATAGGCCAGGGCCCAAAAGAGGTTCTGCTGAATTGTTCTGTAGGTCTTACGTCCCAATGTTATGGCTTCTTCCACCTTTGAAATTTGTCCTGAAAGCAAAATAACATCCGCCGATTCTTTGGCAATGTCGGTAGCTGAGCCAAGGGAAATTCCTACATTGGCCAAACTCAAAGCCGGTGCATCATTGATTCCATCTCCCACCATGGCTGTAGAGCCTTTAGCGCTGTAAGCTTTGATATGTTCGAGTTTTTGCTCCGGCAATTGGGCAGCGAAATAGGTTTTGATTCCAATTCTTTCCGCCACATAGCGGCATTTTTTCTCGTTATCGCCGCTAATCATCACCGTTTCAATACCCATGGCATTGAGCTTGGCAATGGTTTCACGACTTCCTTCTTTCACACGGTCTTCGATATCAAAACCAGCCACAACTCGGTCGCAATAGCTGAGGAGAAGATCCTTGTCTGGTATTTCTTCATCCATACCAATAAACCAATCTCTTGCACCCAAACGGAATTCATTACCTCCATGGTCAACAGCGATAAGCCCTTTTCCTTTAACTTCTTCGAATTTGGCATAGTCAAAAGGCATCATGAACCAATCGGGGTTTCCCTTTACGATCGTTTGTGCAATAGGGTGGGAGGATTTCTTTTCCATGTGCAAGATGATATTCTTCGCCACGGTCATGTCGAAATCATAAGTTTCAAAATTCTTCACCTTGAATTCCCCGTTAGTCAATGTTCCGGTCTTATCGAAAACGACGGTTTTAATTTTCGCCAACTTTTCAATGGTCTCACCGCCTTTAAGAAGCACTCCCGATTTAGCACCTTTACCCACTCCAACCATAACAGCGGTTGGCGTGGCGAGTCCCATAGCACAGGGACAAGAGATTACCAAAACAGCAATAGCAGCCATAATGGAAGACTGCGCGGGGATATCAAAGGCATAATAAGAGACAAGGAAGGTCAGCAACGAAATTCCAACGACCACAGGAATAAATACAGAAGAAACGCGGTCACCTAATTTTTGTATGGATGGCTTTTTTGATTGGGCATCTTTCACCAATTCGATGATGCGCGATAGGGTAGATTGTTTCCCCGCCTTCACCACTTTGTATTTGATGGAGCCAGAAAGAATGATACTACCAGAAACGACGGTATCCCCTTCTTCTTTATACACGGGAACACTCTCACCGCTGATTAAGGACTCATCAACCTCAGCATCTCCGCTGACCAAAGAACCATCAGCGACAATCTGATCGCCTGAATTCGCTAGAACTCGGTCACCGGGTAATAGGTGTTCTGCGTCAACTTCTTCAACCACTTCTTCTTTGTACAGGTTAATTTTAACCAGCTTGGCCTTCTTTTTACTCATGGCTACAAGCTGTTTTAAGCTATTGGTAGTGCGTTGAACCGATTTTTCTTCAATCCAATTGCCCACCAAAACCAGAGTGATGATGGTTGCAGCCGTTTCATAAAATAAGTATTGATGCACCTGATGGGTGCCAAAGTACAGGTAGGTTCCAATAGCACTATAAATAAATGCGGCGGAAGAACCGATGAAAATCAAAACGTCCATATTGGTATTGCCTGAACGTAATGACCAATAGGCACTTTTTCCAAAATGGCGGATGCCGATGTATACGACGGGCAAGCTCAATACAAGTTGGAAAATCGGATCATGCAGGATGGGCACCATGGGAAGAAACATGTGCAGCAAAAGCGGGAAGGTGAAGATGGTCGAGATGAGCAAACGAATTTCTAATCGTGAAAAGCGGGTCGCTGGTTTGGTTTTTTCTTTCTCGCCAATTACGGTATAACCCAGTTGCTCAATTCCTTTGCTGAGGTCTTTGAGGCTTTTTCCTGCGGTATTGCGAAAGCGTACTTCCTTGGTTGCAAAGTTTACGCTGATATCATCCCCACCTACCTTTTTTAAATATTTTTCAACGGATAAAGCACAGTTGGTGCAGGTCATTCCGTCTACTTCTAACTCTGTTATTTCTGTCATGTTGAATCCCGATTAAATCACTTCGGTCTATTGAAAGCAAATTTCGTGCATTGGGCCCGTATAATAGAAAAAGCTTTCAAAAGAAAAATTATAAAAATGAAGCATTGTCTATTGGAAATATGAAAATGCAAAGCCTATCTTTGTGCTCCATTTAAAAACGGTGGTCGTAGCTCAATTGGTTAGAGCACCAGATTGTGGTTCTGGAGGTCGTGGGTTCGACTCCCATCGATCACCCCAAGTCCGGTCATAAGGCCGGACTTTTTTATTATGACAGCATCAAGTCGACAAGGCACTATTTTCGGGTTTTCACCCATCTTTTGGCGACTTTGTGGCTGCAACCTCCTCTTTTTTGCCAGCTTCAATATGATGATTCCCGAATTACCGGGATACCTCAAAAGTATGGGCGGAGAAAAATATGTGGGTGGAATTATCTTTCTATTCACCATTACTGCACTTATTTCTCGTCCATTTAGCGGCAAGTGGGCCGATAATATTGGCCGTGTTCCGGTTATTGTAATCGGTGCTTTGGTCAGTGCATTATGTGGTTTCCTTTACATCTTCACATCGACCGTCTTCCTGTTTTTAACACTTCGGCTGGTTCATGGATTCTCTACAGGCTTCACACCTACTGGAACTTCTGCCTATGTGGCAGACCTGGTTTCGCACAAGAATCGGGGAGCGGCAATGGGCTTATTGAGTTTAGCCGGTTCAATTGGAATGGCGGTAGGTCCGGCATTCGGAAGCTGGTTGGTTCTTGACTACGGATATGATACTTTATTTATGTGGTCCGGACTATCTGGTTTGGCAGCTGTTGCATGGATGCTGGGAATGCGGGAAACGCTTCAGGAGAGAAAGAAATTTCAATTGAGCATGTTTCGGGTAAGAACCAAGGAGTTTTATGAGCCTCAGGTTTTTGCGCCTGCTTTTGTCTTATTCCTGGCGGTGCTTTCATTCGGGACAATCCTCACGCTAATTCCTTACCGCGCAGAAGCGATTGGCTTGGAGAATAAGGGAACATTTTTTACTGTATTCACGGTTGCTTCTGTATTTGTCCGCTTCTCCGCAGGTACAATTTCAGATCGAATTGGGCGTGAAAAGGTATTGGTGGTGAGCACGAGTTTGGTTGCCATTGCTATGGTGGTGCTGGCATTCGCGAACTCCATTCCGCTTTTACTCGTCGGGTCTTTTATATTTGGTTTAGGCAGTGGAATTAATTCCCCTACCGTTATGGCCTGGGCAGTAGATTTAAGTGTCGATAAATTTATTGGTCGCGCCATGGCTACCGTCTATATGGCCTTGGAATTAGGTATTGGAGGAGGAGCTCTGATATCGGGTTGGATCTTCGGACTGAATATCAATAATTTCCCAGCTATCTTTCTCGGTTGCTCTTTCTTTTGTCTTATTGCTTTGGCCTATCTGATTCGCCGCATCGCTCTGCAATCCCGCTAAGCTTTTTATTCAATCTTTCTGCAAGCTTTGTATCTTAGTTGCATGAAGCAGCTATTCCTAATTTTCGCAGTGCTAATCAGCACCTGCACCTTTGCCCAAAACAGACTTTCCCCTTCTGGAAGAATGTTTTTTCAGGAATTACAAAAGATTGAAATACAGCAAGAAGGCTCCTTCCAAACCATGCCCCAAAACTTTCAGGAACGGTATGATTTGACCTATTTCAAAGGACAATGGCATATCGGCACCCTCGTTTTGGTGACACCTGATTTTGATGCGGCTGAGTTTGAAGCCTTGGGAATAGAAGCAGGAGAGAAGTTGGCGTCCATGTATGCGATACATGTTTCTCTGAAGAACTTTAAGCGACTTATTGACCTACCCGGAGTAGTATATATCGAATGTGGATCAGGGATAGAACCTAATTTGGAAAGAGCGCGACAAGGAACCAGAGCAGATAGTGTTCACTTGGGACTGGGAAATCTGGCCATGCCCTATAAAGGCAAAGATGTAATTGTGGCCGTCATCGATTGGGGGTATGACTATACCCACCCTGTATTCTACGATAGTCTAATGCAGAATTACCGCGTTAAACGTGCCTGGGATCAAAATAAAACCAGCGGTCCAGCTCCAGATGGATTCACCTTTGGAACCGAATACATTGGCAAGGACGAATTACTTGCTGCAGGAGAGGATACACTATATGTTTTTGGACCTGGTTCTCATGCCACCCACGTGAGTGGTATCGCTGGGGGAGCAGGAGCACAAACCAAATATTGGGGAATGGCTCCGGAATGCGATTTGGTATTTGTCTCTTTAAAACGCGACGATGCCTCTTTTGTAGCTGCCGTGAACTATATCCATAATTATGCGAAATCGGTGGGCAAACGTTATGTGGTCAATATGAGTATTGGAAACCACAGTGGTCCGCATGATGGAAGCACCTTAAGAAACCGAGCCATGGATAGCCTGGCCATAAATGGAGGTGTTTTTGTCGCCTCTGCTGGGAATAATGGCGGACAAACGTTCCATCTTCAGCACAAATTTCCAAACCAGGATACGCTCATCACTGAAGTGCCGAATGCGAATGGACTCAGCGGCTATTGGGGAGAATCAATCAATATCTGGGCAGACTCCGGAAAGAGTTTTTCCATCCAATTGGAATTAGCTGATGCCAATAATACTCCTGTATATCAGAGTCCTTGGTATGCTACAATGGATAACCTTTCCATTTCTGATACTTTGTATAAGATGGATGGAGACACCTTTTTACTCAACTTGGTTTCTGAAGAAATCAACTACCTGAACGGGAAACCGAATTTACTTTTTGCTTCCAGAAAGCTTGGCGATAAAAGGCTCATTCTTCGTGTAAAAGGTTCTGGAAATACCCACCTCTGGCATGTGGCGCAACTGAATAATCGGGTAACGAACTGGGGACAACCTCTCAAAGCAGGCTATCCGGGTGCTGTTCAAGGGGATGGGCATTATGGCGTAGGAGGCCCTCCGGGGGTTGGAAAGAAAGTGATCACTGTCGCGTCCTATCTGGCAGAAGCAACCTTACCCAATGGAAATACCGCACTTGGAACTTTGAGTAGCTATTCAAGTGAAGGGCCTACACAAGATGAAAGACAAAAACCAGACATTGCTGCTCCAGGAGAAAGTGTTTTGTCTTCGGTTAATTCATATGATCCAGATCCCGGAATTGTGCAGGAGACGGTAGAATTTAACGGAAGGACTTATTCATTTGTACGTTACTCAGGAACAAGTATGTCTGCACCAGCTACATCTGGAATTGTAGCCCTAATGCTTCAAGCAAACCGGTTCCTGACGGCAGATGACATCAAAGAAATGCTTATCGCTTCGGCACGACTCGACAAGAATACCGGAGAGATTGGTCCAAATGGCGATTTATTCTGGGGCTTCGGAAAAGTGAATGCCTATGCTGCAGTGCGTATGGCTGAAATTCGCACAGGGAATCAAAAGATAGTTGAAACAGCACCTTTTCGTTTCTACCCTAACCCAGTAATCCATGCTAAATTGACTATCGATACGGAATCACCGTTGAACTTGCGCATAATCGATATGCATGGTAAAGAAGTAAAAGCATTCGACCTGGTAGCAGGGAACACGCAATTAGACTTATCAGGCTTAGCACAGGGAGCTTACCTAATGGAGTGGCAAAGCGGGAATTCCATTGGCTTTGAAAAGCTCATTCTTCCTTAGGGTCATTGTCTTGGTTTAACTCCCGACGTATACGATAACTGGCATACAGACTGCCGCCAATTACCAAAAGGCTTAGTCCACCGTCAATCGGAACGGGATTAGTTGGGTTGTTGGGTTGGGCAAGACAGGTTAGGCTGCCAAGCAAGAAGAAGAGAATTAGGCTATAGTTTTTCATGGGATATAGATGATTTGTCTTCTTAGGGAATAGTCGGTAGTGATTTCCAAAATATAGAGGCCACTTGAATAGGTGATGGGTCCGAAATAGGAGGGCTTTGCTATAGAGCAAATCGCATTTCCTACCTTCCTACCATCCATAGAATAAAACTGAATCGCCCGAATGGCTGAATCTTCTATAAATAGATAGGGGGCTCTATAGGAGACCTGATAGGCTTTTTCGGGATTTGGGATTGAGGTCTCGATTAGCTTCTTTTTCAGGACAAATCGATTGGGGTAAAAGCCAGCCTCGCTGCTAACGATAATGCTACCACTTGGTGGAACTGCAAACTCTTTCTCCGCTTGATTATCCGAAAGCACCCACAAGGCGTCTCCCGAAATAGCAGTTTGAACAAGGAATTCATAACTTCCTTTTTTCGGACAATACCAGCTTACAGGAACAACGGCGCTGTTTTCAATGGCCGCTAACGACAAAGAATCCCCTTGTTGGTTTGTAGTCCATATTTGGGGTGCATTCTGGCTCCCGATTAATTTCTGACATACCACCTGATCTGCCGAGTCATGAAGTAAAACGTATAAGGCATCCCGGTAACCTGTATCGGGTGACTTCACCTCAATCGAAATAAAATCGGAGTTTCCCTTTTTGCCGAAATGATTAACCGAACCTGTATCGCGATCTGCGTTTTTTAGAATAAAGTCTTGGGAGAGGCTTTGATTGACCTTCACCCAAAAGCCTTGGAAGGGAGGAATTAAATCGCCAGCCGATCCAATGGAACCGTTCCAGGTTCTGTAATTGCCATCTTCAACGCTCCAAATTGCCATGTTTCCATTCATGCCATTGGGCTGACTTACTGCACTCCACCGCAAAGGAGAAGGAAAGGGGTTACCGATAAAATGCCAGCCTTCTGTCTGGCTATTGGACGAAGTGAAAGATAAGGCGCCGAGGTTCCTGTCCGACGTATCGTAAAGTCCGCATAAGCGAATTGGTGTGCTGTCGCTGTTAAAAATAAAGAGGTTCACCGCAGAGTCATGAAGTGGGAAATTTGTTCGATCAACACTATTCCATGAAGCATTACTTTCGGTCCAGGTATAGCAGTTCCGGTTATCGCCCGAACTCGCGCTGTTCTGTTCGTGGATTTCGAGCTGGGTTCCGAGTTGACCTAATGTTACCGTGTCTAATGGAGACATAAATCCACGCCACCCTGCATTATTCCCAGGAATGAGCGTTTGCATACATAAGGCGCCTTGAATTGCCCCTTTTGCAGCAGGATCAATTTGGGCATAAGCACCGTGCTGGGCGCTCAAAACAAGCATACCTTGACTGTATAAGGTTCCTGCGCCAGGATAAAGTAATCTTGTGATGGTAAGGGTATCCAGAAGAGTTACCTGTGGGTTTCCGTTTTCAAGGCGAAGCACTGAAAGACAAGAACCGGAACTGAAATGCAATGCGCTACTGTCTGTGCCTTCGATTGAAAGGATGGAAGAGGCATTGGAAATCAGACTCCCATTTCCCAAAAGACGTCCTGTAATGCTAAGACTATGGCTTTCCATATTGAGGTATCCTTTCAATTCTAGGCTGTTCAAGGTACAATTGGTGCTTAGCCAGCAACTGTCTTGTGCGCGAATTTCTATTTCTGAATCGCTACTGGGAAGTTGATTCGCCTCAGTATACAGCGTATCATAATAAGCATAGCTCCACATGCTGCTGTCCAGTATATCTCCTGATTTGCTGCTTCGAAACGGGGCATCGGCTATCTTGTTCCAGGAAGTCAGTTGGAGGCTCAGATCATCCATACGGAAATTGGCAATATTGGTTGAAGCAGACCCCGTTCCATCAAATACATACAAACGAAAAATCAGGCTGTCGTTGCTGCGAATACCGAGACTATCCGCTTTGACCCATTGCCAGGTGGAGTTATTGGTCAAAGTGCCCGAATACAGGTTATGCTGAAAGCTATCTTTAGAACTGCGCAAAGCCCAGGATTTTGGTCCGGTTGAAGTGGCCCTTGCTCCAAAGGATATTCCTGCCAAGAGTAGCTCTTTGCCTTCGTTGGGTTTGATATACCAAGCGATATAGCTACTGGTAGCGGTATCGAGACTCCCTGTATGGGCGGAGAGGGCTGCATTTTGGTTTCCCGATGCGCCGCTATACCCCGAAGACGAGGAGGAACTACTTAAAAACTGCGTGCTGCCTTTATTATTGCCTTGTTTCGGTGTGCCAATAAATAGTGAATTTGAAGTGTGTACAAAGCTATCTTGTTCGCAGTCCCAGCTAATGGTTGATTCGCCTGCATGAAGGAGTAATCCTTCAATTGGGATGGAATAAAGAGGGATCGAATCATAAATAAGAAAAAGTGAGTCAGCATAGTTAGCCCTAGATGTATCGGACGCTATTCGATACCAGATAAACTTTGAGTCCACCACAGAATCGCTAAACAGAAATAGGGTGTCCCGAAGGTTCAGCGTATCCCTGCTAATATCAAAAGGAAAATGGGTTAGGACAGAAACACTATCTCCTTCTGGAATTCCCAAAAAGGTCAGATCAATGCGCTGCCAGGATGAAGCTTGATATCCAGCATAGCCCACAATAGTTTCAGGTAAAGAATGAATCGCCACATAGGGCTCGTTGATTCTTCCAGTCAGTGAAATGTCATCCAAACGCATGCTTCCCTGGGTTTTGATCCAGCGCAAGGAAAGTTGGTTGGATTGGGTTGCACTCGGAAGATTTATTGGTCCGATATAATACCAGCCTGTCGACAAACTATCGGCAGGAAGTTCAATTCCAGTAAGGCTATCCCAGCTTTGGTCATTATCTATGGAATAATAGACCTGAAAATCAGCATTGGAGGAGGCGCTTTCTTTTCGGTAGGCAAAATACAGGTTTAGTGAGTCGAATGATGCTGCACGGATTCCATGGATAGAAAAACCTCTGTCACCAGAACTACTGAACCACAGATTGGCTTCACCGCTGGCTAAAATAGAATCCCAGGTGATATAGCTCCCCGACGAATTACTGCTCGATCGGATGTCTGCTGCATCATTGGCGTTTCCATCTGAATATTGAAGGAGTTCTTCATCAAAACCCAAATTAATCGCATGGTTGGAAATGCTTTGGGTGCCAGCGACAATGCCAAAACTTTCATGCACAATCGCATACTGGGCAGCACAGACGCGAATGCCCAAACAGATTATAAAAAGGAGAGGCTTTTTGAGATTCATGCCTCGAAGATGGAATGCCCAGATAAAAGAAAAGCCCTCCGAAGAGGGCTTTTACAAAACGATGACGACCCATTTACACAGGCCCGACAATAGCTTATAGATTTATGTCAAAATTGGGTCAATCACACACCCATTTCCTTCAATAAGTGATCTCCTTTGCCAAGTTCTTTGACGATTAACAATACATAGCGAATGTCTACACCAATTGAACGGCTATACTCTTCATTCCATGCAAAGTCGTTGATGGTAGCGGTATAGGCACGGTCGAAGTTTACTCCTACCAATTGGCCTTTATCATCCATAATTGGAGAGCCAGAGTTTCCGCCTGTTGTATCCAAATTGTATAGGAAACAAACGATGCTCATTGGGTCTGCTGACTCAAGAAGCTTTTGGATATATTCTTCCAGGTAGTAATCGCCTGAATTGCTGGCCTTCTCCAAAATACCCTTTACATGGGTAAACGGATTATGCACTTCGGCATCTGCTGGCGAATAGCCACGGATATAGCCATAGGTGAAACGCAAGGTAGAGTTCGCATCAGGAAGGAAGGTCGATTTTTGATACATCTGACGGATGTCAATCATCTTCGGCAAAAGAATGGTCAAGGCGTCCTGACGTTTTTTCTCTGCATCCTGGTATTTCATCAACTGCGTCCATAAGTCACCAGCAATCTCCATAAATGGATCTTTTACCTTCATCAATTTAGCAGGAGACTTCTCGAGCATTTCGGTGTATTTTTCCGTATTGCTGAATAGGCTTTTGGCGTAATTTTTCTCTACGAAGGCATCAATACTTTCTTTGATATCACTCTCCTTGCTGAATGCCTCGAGGCTTGCTGGTCTTTGGCCTTCAGGAAGGGTAGCGCCATAATAAAGCAATGCCTTGATGAGTCGTTTTTCAAGTTCTGGGTGAGCGATAGAACCATTGCGTTTCAAAGTGGCAGCGCGGTTCACAAATTCCATAGCGATAAAGTTGTCTCTATCGGCTTTTTTCACATCTTTATAAGCTTCCTGACGGTTTGCTACATAACCTGCAGAGAAGAATAAACCACTTGAGCTGAATACTTGTCCGAGCCATAGGTCGCGTTGCGCCGTGGCAAGTTTTTCCTGGTAGATTTGATCAATTTCCTGGAATACAGTGCCGTATTCATTTTTTAGCGCGGGATCATTATTCACCATGGCCATCAGTCCCTCATCGTCTTTCTTTCTATCCGCGATAACTGAGGTACGTTGAAGTCCTTGCATCTTGCCTTTGTAGTTCTTGGTGGTATTCGCAAGACGTTTGATGCGCGAAGCAAAGGCAATTTCCAAGGCCTTGTCTTCTCTACCAAGTTCTTGCATTTGCTCGATTTGGAAATCAAACCACTGCGAGATATAAGGCATTTGGTAGGTGTTCTGGTATTCGAGGAATTGAGCCGGTTGGTTGCGGTAGGTTCTTCCAGGATAACCAAGGATAAATACAAAATCGTTTTCCTTCACCCCATTTGGGTTAATCTTAAGAAACTCTTTCGGGGTATAGGGAATATTGTCCTCTGCATATTCTGCAGGTTGTCCGTCTTTTCCTACATAGGCACGCATGAAAGAGAAATCTCCGGTATGACGTGGCCATACCCAGTTATCGCTCTCTCCACCGAATTCACCTATCGAACGTTGTGGCACATAGACCAAACGAATGTCTTTAAGCTCTTGGTAGCGGAAAAGGGTATAGCTTTTTCCTTGAAGCATTTCCGAAACTTCAATCAAAAGGTCCGGGTGTTTGGCTTGTTCGTCCTTCACAAGTTGCTCGATATTGGCATCCAGTTTCATGCTGCGAGCTGCAGGGTCGGAGATGGCATTCAATCCATTCAATACCTGGGCAGAAACGTCTTCATAAGATGCCGTAATACGCGCCTTGATGCTGGTTGGAATTTCTTTGGAGCGCTCTTTGGCCATAAATCCTTCCGTGATATAATCATGCTCCGGATCACTCGCTGCAGCAACTGCGCCAAAAGCACAGTGGTGGTTGGTGATGATAAGTCCTTCATTCGATACGAAAGAACCGGTACATCCGCCAACACGAACGAGCGCTTGCACCAAACTGGTTCCTTCTGGGTTATAGATGGACTTGAGAGGAAGCTTCAATCCCGCTTTTTCCAAATCGACACGATGCAGTTCACTCAAAGGGAACATGCCTTCTTCCAGGGTGCTGAAAGAAGAAAAACTTAAACATAAGCCCAGGGCAATAAGTGTTTTTTTAATCATGAGGTGTATTTTCCTTTTGCAATAGTAATTGTACTTGGTTGGCTATTTCTGAGCCGTATTTTCTAAAATCCCATTCTGCTACCCAGCGCACGCCTTTAACGGCATTGCTAATCCAAATTTCATCGGCCAATTGGAGATCCTCTTTGCGCAAGGGGACTTCTTCAACATCCATCCCATTATTCGGGAGAAGCATCAATAGGTGGTCGCGCATAATGCCAGAGATCCCAAATTCTTCGTTTGGTGGAGTGAGAATGCGACCGTCTTTTACAATCCAGATATTTCCGCTGCTGCTCTCACAGATGCGGTCTTCGTTATTTTGAATCAAAATTTCATCCCAGCCTTCATTACGGGCTTTTCGGGATGCCATCACATAAAGCATGGATTGGCCTGTTTTGAATGCCGCAATTTGAGATGGGTATTTGCGCGCATCTTCATACAACCCGATATGAAGTCCTTTTTTTGACAAGGGATA
>JALRIQ010000191.1 GCA_023277325.1 Bacteroidia bacterium
TCCCTTTCGGATAAAAAAAGACACCCTGGTTTATCAACTCTCGGCAAGTTGGCATTTTCAAGATTCCTGGTACGGCACACTGCCCTATGTCGGCGACCAACGTATCTTGTTTCAACAATTGCTGTGGCATAAACCTATCCACACCAAACACCGTCTTCTCTTTGGCGCAGCGACGAGGTATACCTGGTACGACGACAATACCCCTGCAACTGAATCCCTTCAATCTGGAACTTCGCAAACAGAGCCATCGAAAATTTTTCTACCAGGAGTTTTTGTTCAGGAATCATGGAAAATAAATGAAGAGCAAGAACTTTTAAGCGGCATTCGCTGCGACTACAATAGCTTGCATGGAAGTATCCTATCACCACGGGTGAACTATAAGGTTGATGTTAAAAACTTAGGAACCTTCCGTGTTGGAATCGGAAACGGTTACCGTGTCGCCAATGTATTTACTGAAGATCATGCTGCCCTTACAGGAGCCAGAACATTGATATTTGAAGAAGAGTTAAAGCCAGAAAAAAGCTGGAATGGAAACCTACAATGGCGGAAGTTCTTTGGCTTGAAAAAAGGATTTATCCAAACCGAAGCAGCCGTCTTTTATACCTATTTTCACAATAAGATAATCCCAGACTATACCACTAACCCTACTGAAATTCGTTACGCTAACCTACCTGGTTATGCTGTTTCGCAAGGAGTTCAAGGTAATATTGAATGGATGCCAAATGGGAAAATCCGCGGACAACTCGGGTTCACCTGGATGCACAACTATTTTGTAGAACCTGATGCGCAAGGGAATGAAATCAAACAAACCCAATTGCTTACCGAACGCTTGACAGCAACCTGGTCATTAAGCTACCAATTGCCTTTCTGGCACCTTGATTTAGACTATACAGGTAATCTTTACTCTCCGATGCATTTACCTGTTCTGGGGCCTTTAGATCCACGTTCCGACATGTCGCCCTGGTACTCCATTCAGAACCTTCAGCTAACGAGCACACTTCCTTTCGGACTTCAAGTTTATGGCGGGATGAAAAACCTACTCAACTTCACCCCTGCCTCAAATTCCATAGCCAGAGCGCATGATCCGTTCGATAAGCATGTGCAATTCGATGCAAATGGGGACATCATGCAGACTCCTGCTAACCCAAATGCCTTAAGTTTCGATCCTTCCTACGTGTATACCTCCTTTCAGGGAAGACGTTATTTCATCGGCCTCCGCTGGACGTTTAAATAAGACAGGGAGAGGGTGAGAGATAAGAGGGTGAGACAAAATAAGTCTCATGCTATGATGACTTAAAATCTTAAACCTGTCATACTGTAAAAGGCTTTTCGCCGAATCAATCAAGGTTGCAATCGGAACAACCTCAGCCTAACCCTTAGCCTTAACCTTAACAAAAAAACCCCGTCTTGCGACGAGGTTTTGGATATCGGCGTGCTTCAGACTAAGCTGTAGCTTGTGATTTAATTTTGTTTTGAATCCACTCAGAGGTTACTGATTTTGGTCTCTCCAATGGATGTCCAAGAGCGCGGTCCCAAACTTGTTGAGCCAATACACCCAATGCACGAGAAACGCCAAACAATACGGTATAGAAATCATATTCTACCATTCCATAATGCACCAAAAGCGATCCTGAGTGAGCATCAACGTTTGGCCATGGGTTTTTCACTTTACCGAGTGATTCCAAAATTTCTGGAACTACATCGTATACATTCCAAACCGTTTCAATGGTATCGTCTTGCTCAATATTGCGTTTTGCAAATTCCATCTGTGCGGTGAAGCGTGGATCTGTTTTGCGCAATACAGCGTGACCATATCCAGGAACCACTTTACCTTCAGAAAGGGTTTTATTTACGTAATCAGCAATTTGTTGTTTGCTAGGTTTTTTGGTACCCAAAGAATCTTGCATTTCAAAAATCCATTTGATTACCTCTTGATTCGCCAATCCATGCAATGGACCAGCCAATCCGTTCATTGCAGCTGCAAATGAAAGATATGGATCGCTCAAAGCAGAACCTACAAGGTGTGTAGTGTGCGCAGAAACGTTTCCTCCTTCATGATCCGCATGGATGGTCATGTACAAACGCATCAAACGTTTGAAACCATCTACCTCACCAAATCCGAGCATGTGGGCAAAGTTTGCAGCCCAGTCGAGCTTCGCGTTTGGTTCAATATGCTCGTCGTTTTTGTAAGTTCGACGGTAAATATAAGCAGCTACACGTGGCAAACGACCAATTAGGTTCATTACATCCTCGTATACATAGCTCCAATATTCTGTTTTGCTAATTCCTTTGCTGTAAGCAGCAGCAAATTCAGACTCGGTTTGCATGGCGTTGATAGCAACAGTAAACTGGGTCATAGGGTGTGTTGTTTTTGGCAATGAATCCAAAACCTTAAATACATGGTTAGGAACATTGCTACGGCGTGCCCAGTCGTTCGACAATTCGCGAACATCTTCTTCAGTTGGCAGTTCTCCAATTAACATCAGATAGAACAACCCTTCTGGAAGTGGTTCAACACCACCTGGTGTTTTTGGAAGACGCTCTCTCAATTCAGGAATAGTATATCCTCTAAAACGGATACCCTCTTCAGAATCTAATAAGGAAGTTTCAGTAATCAGGCCGATAATACCTTTCATACCACTGTAAACCTGTTCCAAGGTATATTGTCCCATTACCACATTACCATGCTCTTTCAACATTTTCTTACTTGAAATAGCCAATGGGGCAGCTACCTGTGCAAATTTTTCCTTAATTCTGTCCATGTGAGTCTCTAGCACTTTACTACGATTAACAACGCCGCAAAGGTAATATTTGTTCGCCGTTTTAGTGAATAATCCGTCAAATTTTAATGGCGTATCGCTAAAATCCTTGCTCTCCTCTCGAGAGATGCCATAATCAATCAAAAAATACTCTTTTGCCCTTAGTGACTCCATCGAAAACCCCTGAATCTAATTGCTTTGTTTTCAGTTATTGATGTGTTTTTCTTGAAAATATTACGACCAAACCAATCCATTCTCGTTGCTATTTCATAAATTCGCTCGATTTATGTCAATCAATATACGTTGAAATCATCGAGTAAGATATACATATCCAGCAGCAATAAATTCGGCACTTGTCCGAAATGCGGCCACAGGAACGGACTCAATCCATTTCGCT
The DNA here is from genome assembly GCA_023277325.1 of Bacteroidia bacterium. Classification (GTDB taxonomy): domain Bacteria; phylum Bacteroidota; class Bacteroidia; order UBA8524; family UBA8524; genus UBA8524. Next base: position 3,157 of record JALRIQ010000191.1, read on the forward strand.
TCGGCGGACTGGCGAAGGCTACCTATGAAATGACCGGACATAAAGTCATTCATCACAAATGCAAAAAATGCCAATGGCAGGGTTATGTGATGGTCAATGCGGAAAGTGTGTGGATGAATCGTTTTACCCATGCTGCATTCTTTGTGTTTTGGGGCTTGGTAATCATTGGAATCCCAGCCGCCATTCTCATTCGCTTTATTT
>JALRIQ010000192.1 GCA_023277325.1 Bacteroidia bacterium
GGCGACACCTCGTCCCAGTTTGAACCCATTAAAACTTACCTGGTACACGATAGTGTTGATGTGGTACTCTACGCACAAAGTGCACTTGGCTGTTACGACACCACGCAGCATGAAGTAATCATTCTACCTAAACCGAATGTGGTGTATACCGTCAACGATAGCGATCAGTGCGTCAATGGCAATCGTTTTGTATTCACCAATGGCTCTGCCATTGATTACGGAACCCTCACCTATTATTGGGATTTTGGAAACGGCATCCTTTCCAATGCCCTGGATACAACTATCGTTTATGCAGCACACGGCACCTACCCTGTTGAATTGAAAGCCCTGTCGAATGCGGGCTGCTCAGATTCTTTAGAAGTGGATATGCTTGTTTACCCGAAACCCATTCCTGGATTCAGCGTAAACGATGAAGGACAATGTTTCAATACCCAGGACTTCCAAATTCAGGATCAGTCATCCATAGCCTATGGAAACCTGCACTATATCTACCGCTTTGGCGACCTTACGGAAGATACCAATGCTAGTCCTTCGCATACCTACCCGGTATTCGGCAACTTTACAATTCGTCAGGTTCTGGAAAGCGATTACGGCTGCAAAGATTCTATTGAGCGTGATGTGCGCGTATTCCCAAAACCCAAGGCCCTTTTCACCAGCAACGACTCAACACAGTGCATTAACACGCAAGATTTCAAGTTTACGAGCAGCTCAAATGTAGCCGTTGGCAGGCTGATAGGAGAATTCTGGGACTTTGATGATGGCAATACCGCTACCGGCAGAAATACCAGTCATTATTACCCCCTTTCCGATTTCTACAGCGTATTGCTTCGGGTTCAAAGCGATAGCAATTGCTGGGACACCCTCACTCAGGTACAGCGGGTTTTCCCAAAACCGATTGCCGGAATTGCGTACAACGACTCTGCACAATGCCTCAGCACGAATCTTTATGAAGTTGGAAGTTTGGCTTTCGACAGCACAGGCATTGACCTTTGGAGCTGGAATATCGATATTGATAGCACAGCTGCTGATTCAGCGTTTTCTTATCGTTTCAGAACTATCGGACAAAAGACCTTCCGTCATCGTGTGCGGAGTATCGATGGTTGTTGGGATACGACGAGTCGTCAGGCTTACGTGAAACCAATGCCTAATCCTACGTTTACCGGACTTTCTTCCTTCCACTGCACCAATGAACCCGCATTTGCCCTGCAACCTGCAGTTCAGGGTGGTATATTCAGCGGAAAAAACATTGTTAACCAATTGTATGAGCCACGTATACTCTGGGAAGACACCGTTAAATATTGGGTTATTGTGAACGGCTGTGCCGATTCATCCACCCAATACACCAATGTATTCCCCTTCCCTGAGGTAGATCTAGGTTCTGATACCATCTTGTGTAAAAACGAGTTTATGCTGTACGACTTGAGCTATTGGAACAGCAGCTATACCTGGCAAGGCAAAGAGAGTGATCCTTTGGTAATTGCGAGAGAACCTAGCATGTACCGCGCAAGTGTAACAAATGTATGCGGCACGGCCTATGATTCTGTTCAAATCGGCTTTTTGAATGACTTATGTCGGATTTACCTTCCGAATGTCTTCACTCCGAATGGCGATGATTACCATCAGTTCTTCCGTCCGGTTGAATACGATTTGGAAAAGATGGATTACCAGATCTTTAACCGCTGGGGACAACTCATGTATACCGGAGATATTGACGCTCCCGGATGGGACGGAACCTTTGAGGGTGTTCCGGTAAAACAAGACGTGTATATCATTCGGGTGCGTTATGAATACACCTTGCATGGTGAAAAAATTATTGGCTTCCTGGATGGAAACATCACCTTATTGCGGTAAGTGAATAAGTGAATCTTTATCTTTGCCGCGCATGCAATACTTCAATTCAATCCTAGAAACCATCGGAGATACCCCTTTGGTTAAACTCAACAAAATTACAGCCGACATCCCTGCACTGGTTCTAGCCAAAGTAGAAACTGTGAATCCGGGCAACTCTATCAAAGACCGCATGGCTTTGAAAATGATTGAGGATGCCGAAAAAAGCGGAGAACTCAAACCAGGAGGAACCATCATCGAAGGGACCAGCGGAAATACAGGAATGGGCTTGGCTATTGCAGCAGTAATTAAAGGCTATAAGTGCATTTTCACTACTACGGATAAACAATCCAAGGAAAAAGTCGATGCGCTTAAAGCATTTGGTGCGGAGGTGATTGTTTGTCCTACTGATGTTGAGCCAGAGGATTCCCGCTCCTACTATTCCGTTTCGAGTCGATTGGCTTCAGAAATTCCGAATTCATGGAAACCGAATCAATATGATAACCTTTCAAATTCTCAAGCGCATTACGAGCAAACTGGTCCGGAAATTTGGGAACAAACTGAAGGGAAAATCACACACCTTGTTGTGGGTGTAGGTACTGGGGGAACAATTAGCGGTACTGCCCGCTATTTGAAAGAGAAAAACCCAAATATTGAAATCCTTGGTATCGATACCTACGGTTCGATCTTTAAGAAATACAAGGAAACCGGTGAATTCGACAAGAATGAGATCTATCCCTATATCACAGAAGGTATTGGCGAAGATTTCTTGCCACAAAACGTGCGTTTCGACCTCATCGACCATTTTGAAAAAGTAACCGATAAAGACGCTGCCATCTATACCCGCAAGATCCCACGCGAAGAAGGAATTTTTGTTGGAAACTCAGCAGGTGCAGCTATTGCCGGACTCATCCAAATGAAAGACCGCTTTAAAGAAGGCGATGTAGTGGTGGTTATTTTCCATGATCATGGTACCCGTTACCTCGGAAAAATGTTCAACGACGATTGGATGCGCGACAGAGGCTTTATGGAAATGCCTCAACCAAAGACAGCCATTGACCTTATTGAAAAGCACAAAGACCAAAAATTGGTGAGTGTTAAGTCGAGCGACAACATCAGTGTAGCTTGTGAGAAGCTTCAGAAATACAGTATTTCTCAAATACCTGTTGTAAATGATAATGGTGAATTTGTAGGTGCTTTGGATGACAGCATGCTTTTCCAAAAATTGTTGCAGAACAAGGCAGTTAGAGAAAATTCGGTGGCCAGCGTGATGCTCCCCCCTTTCCCGATTGTTAAAACCAACGATTCTATTGATGCGGTAGCCCGCAAAATCAATAAAGAGAATAATGCGGTAATGATGATGGATATGGGTGGCAATTGGCATATCATCACCAAATACGACATCATCGAAGCATTGAGCTAAACCCAATGTCAGCTGTGCGCCATATCGACCAAATGAAGCGGGAAATATGGCTCCCCTCATTTCCTAAACGCATTGTCTCGCTGGTTCCAAGTCAAACCGAACTACTTATCGACCTTGGTCTGCAAGATCGTTTGGTAGGACGAACCCAGTTTTGTATTCACCCTGCTGAAATCCTAAAAGACATTCCAAGAATTGGCGGTACAAAGAAGCTCCAATTGGATGCGATTCGTACCCTTAAACCTGATTTAATCATCGGGAATAAGGAAGAAAATCAAAAAGAGGATATTGAGGCATTAGCAGCAGAATACCCCATTTGGATGAGCGATATTCAATCCATTGAAGATGCGCTTCAAATGATACGCACTATTGGTGAAATCACACAAACTGTTGAACGCGCCTATTCCATCGCAGAAATAATCGAATCCGATTTCTCCGATATAAAAGCACAAAAAGAACGCTTTAAAGATCAGGCTGTTCTCTATGCCATCTGGAAGAACCCTTGGATGTTTGCCGGACAAGATACTTTTATTCATCATGTTCTTGAGTTAGCGGGATTTCAGAATGCGTGTAGGGAGATAAGGTATCCTGAAATGGAATGGAAAGACATCGAAAAGCTAGAATTTGATAGCCTTTTCCTAAGCTCTGAACCTTTTCCTTTTGCAGGAAAGCACGAAGAGGAAGCAAGGGCACTATTACCCAATAAAAACATCGTTTTGGTGGATGGTGAAATGTTCAGCTGGTATGGTTCACGGCTGCTTCGGCTAAAAAACTATCTTAATGAATTAGCCCATAAAATGGCATAAAAAAACCCCGAATGACCGGGGTTTTTTTAACT
>JALRIQ010000193.1 GCA_023277325.1 Bacteroidia bacterium
GACCATTGCGCGCGAGTTGCTGCCGGAGGTCCCTTTCACCCCGGCAGTACACAGTGCGGCAGCGGCGTCAATTGCGCCAACAGACGTGGACGCAGCGCGGGGTGGTACCGGTGGTATCAAAGGTAAGAGATTGACTCAATATGCTATATTTGGCTATTCAAATGAAAGAAGCTTCTGAAAGATTCCCTGAGTGGGACTTGGTAATCGTAGGCGCAGGTCCTGCTGGTGCTGTGGCTGCCTTGCGGATGGTAGGAAAAGGGTATAAAGTGGCTTTGATTGATAAGGCTGTTTTTCCGCGTGATAAAATATGTGGAGATGCTTTGAGTCTTGATGTCGTCCAACAAATTCCCTGGGTTTCAGAATCTTTGGCTTCACGGTTCGAAAAACTGGAAAAGCGCCAGCCTATTTATGGAGGGAAAATGATTGCCCCAAATAAGCAGAGGGTGAGTCTAAGCCTAGGTTCCACGGATGCCGGCGAAGGATATGTGGTATCGCGCATTGATCTCGATAACATGTTTGTCGAAGAGGTTAAATCCCATCCTGAAATTCATTTGTTTGAAGATACAGAAATCAAAGAAATCACACAAGACGGGAATCTTATCCGTCTTCAAACGAATAAAGAAGACTTTTTAACCCGATTGGTTTTGGGAGCAGATGGAAATCATTCGCTCGTAGCCAAACAGTTGGGAGGTAGAAAACAATTGGATAGAAAGCACCATTGTGCCGCGCTTCGTCAGTATTACGAAAACGTGGAATGGCCGGAGGGTGCGAATGAAATCGAACTCCATTTTATTGATGAAGTTTTGCCGGGATATCTTTGGGTATTCCCAATGACCGAGAACCGAGCAAACGTGGGTATCGGAATGCTATCTGAAGATGTCAGTAAGCGAAAAATCAACCTCAAAAAGGTGCTTGAACAGCAGTTGCAAGAACACCCTGAATTGGTGAAAAGGTTCGCGAATGCGCGCCCATTAGAATCGGTAAAAGGGTTCGGTATTCCTATTGGATCAAAGCGTTATTCACTTTCAGGGAATAACTTTTTACTGGCAGGTGATGCAGCCTGTTTGGTTGATCCGGTTTCAGGAGAGGGAATTGCCAATGCTATTCGCAGTGGTCGATTTGCCGCTGAATACTTGTGCAAGGCTCTTGATGAAAACCGCACTGATGCGGCATTTTTAAAACAATACGATAAAAAGATATATCAGTTGGTGGGTGATGAGCTGCGTTTTAGCAGGTTTCTTCAACGCATCTTCCGGTATAAGTTTCTTTTGAATAGGGTGGCTTCTACCCTTGCCAAAAGCGATGGAATGCGAAAGCGCGTTCACCGACTGTTTTATGAGGACATGGTTTTTGGAGATTGGGCGAAGGCCAAATTTTATAAGAAACAGTTGAAGCGGATTATTTCGTTATCCAAATAGACGCAACTAATGGTCATTATTTTTGTCTTATTAACACAAGCTAGCAAGCATTAAATTTATATGAAGAGATTTTTACTAAGCCTATTTTCACTTATAATAGGATTTGGGGCATTTGCTCAAGATTTAGACCGGCCTGTTTTCAGTGAAAACGAATTGTTCGTTGGATTGAAAAAAGAAGTGGCCACTCAGCTTCTCGCAGAAGATGGGATTTTGAATCGCAAGGCCTTTTTACAGACTTTTTCGGAAATTATTCAAGAGGATGATTTGGGTGATTTAGAATTACCATTCTATGCAGCCAAAGGCACTGATTTGCAATGGGTGGTGCGCCTTTCATTGAAAAATCCAAGCCGTATTGAAGAGGTAATGATTGGAATGAACAATCATGACTTTACCCACTACACCGAACGTGTCCCAATTTTTTATCTGTCGTTTACACCAAATGATTTAGGGGCAAATAGCAACAATAACCAATGGCACCTTTACAAAATTAATGCACAGGCGGCATGGGATTATAGCAAGGGATCTAGTAATGTAAAAGTGGCGATTGTCGATGATGCCATGCAGATTACTCACCCTGATTTAAGTGGAAATGTATGGGTTAATCCAGGTGAAATTCCGAATAATGGAATTGATGATGACCAGAACGGATACATAGATGATGTGAACGGTTATGATGTAGGGGGTAATGACAATGACCCTATGCCAAATAATAATAATTTCTCGCATGGTACGCATTGCGGAGGAATTGCAGGGGCTACAACAAATAATAATACCGGTGTTGCTTCAATAGGTTTTAATATTACCCTTATCCCCGTTAAATGCACGCTTACAGGACAAACAAATACCGTATCCATTCCTCGTGGTTATGAGGGGATAACCTATGCTGCGAATGCAGGGGCAGATATTATTTCCTGTTCATGGGGAAGCAGCTCTGGAGGAAATACAGGGGCACAGGTAGTTCAATATGCGCAAGGCAAAGGTGCCATTATTGTCGCTGCGATGGGTAATGATAATAACGAGCAGCTGCAATATCCAGCAAGTTATTCCGGAGTTATTTCTGTTGCAGCAACTGCCAATAACGATACCCGTTCGAGCTATTCAAATTACCATTCTACAACGGTAATTAGTGCTCCAGGAAACTTTATCAGAAGCACAGTAACCAATAACTCTTATGCTAGTCAGTCTGGAACTTCCATGGCAACTCCATTGGTTTCTGGATTATTGGGATTGATGAAATCGCATATGTTGGGCATTGAGGTAAACGACCTTAAAAACTGTTTGATTAATACGGCTGATAATATCGATGCGCAGAATTCAGGTTTTATTGGCAAACTCGGTTCTGGAAGAATCAATGCAGAAAAGGCCTTGAAATGTGTGGATGATTTAAAAAATGTTCCACCGGATATCGTTTTTGATTTGGAGTCAACCGTGTTTTGTCCGGGATCGATGGTGCAATTTAAGGCCACTTCTGGAAAAGGAGTAATTGACAGCTTTTACTGGGAATTCCCTGGAGGAACGCCAAGTTTTAGCACAGAAGCAGAGCCAGAAGTTGTATTTGCCGGAACAGGCACGCAATCATTCTACCTGACTGTATTCAATAAATTCGGCTCCGATAAAGACAGTGTAATAAATGGAATTTCATTTTCAGACCAGGGAATTGGAAGAGCCTTATCAAGTGGCTTTGAAACAACCCTGGGTGGATCTATCTGGACGGTCGATAATCAAAATCCGAGTTTTGGCTGGGAGGATTATTACTTCCTCCAAGGATCTGATACCAACCATGCAGTGAAATTGCGTGGTTATGGATCAGGCTCCAATGGAATAATCAGCACCTTGATCAGCGAAGAGTTGGACTTTTCGGATTACGGAAACTCCAGCCTTACCTTCAATTTCGCCTACGCGCGCAGAAGTTCAACGGCTAAGGATTCCTTGTTTATTGAAATCTCAACAGATAAAGGCGCGAGCTTTGAGCGCATCTATGCAGCTAACCTTTCCAACGACTTAAATGTTTCAGGTACATCTTCAGGTGCATTTACCCCGGTGAGCAGTGCTCAATGGTGCAAAGACCAGGGTTTATGTCTTGATATATCTTTGAAACGTTTTAACCGTGCCCCTTCAGTAATGCTTCGCATCGTTCATTTTGGAGCGTCAAATGGCAATAACTTGTATATCGATGATATCTTGGTAGAAGGAAATTGTGCGGTATTTAATACCAATGCCGCTGAAGCCAAAACAACGACCCAGCAAGTGGATGCTTGCGGACCTGTTTCGGTCGACTTTATTGATAATTCAGCGAATTTTCCATCAAGCTTCCATTGGTATTTTCCTGGAGGAACACCCTCAGAATCTTTGAATCCTGATGTAAGCGTTTCGTATACACAAGTGGGAGATTATGATGTGATTTTTGTGGTAGAAAATGAGTTTGGCAAAGACTCGGCCGTATGGACGAATAAAGTGCGTATCCACGATTTGCCGAATGTAACTGTCACCGCCAGTGATACGGTTTTTTGCGCTGGAAATAGTGCAACGCTAACCGCAGATGGAGCAATTGAATATACCTGGTCCCCATTGGTGGCTATAAGTTCAACCACGGGCAAAACCATTACGGCAAATCCTTCTCTTCCAACCACTTATTATGTGGAAGGGAAAGATGCATTTGGTTGCACGAATACCGCAACAATTCATTTGGAAGTATTGGCCGCTCCTCAAGCACCGCTTATTTTTAAGAGTGGAAGTCGCTTATATATCGCAGTTCAAAGTGGAGTAAGTTACCAGTGGTACCGCGATGGTATCTTAATTGAAAATGCCACATCTTTTGAGCATACTGCGGTTATTACAGGAAACTATGATGTGAAGCTGACCAATTTGGCTACCGGATGTTTTGTATGGAGCCGAGGCCCTGTTTCTGTGGTTTTTGCTTCTTTGGATGGATCTGATGCTGCGGGCGTTATGCTTTATCCAAATCCGGCGAATGCTTCTTTTGTATTGGAACAAAACGAGGCAATTGGAAACTGGGCAATTTATGCTGCAGATGGTCGCCTTGTAATGAAAGGAATTGAAAACGGAATGGCATTGACCATTGCAACGGATACCTGGTTACCCGGTTTATACCTCATCCAATGGGGGCAAGGGGAAGGTAGAAGTAGCGAAAAGGTTTTGATACAACACTAAGAAAGAAAAGGCGGCCATGGTCGCCTTTTACTTTTAATGGCCTTTGGGTATGAACGCAGGTATGATACATAGAGCTATTCGGGCGTTGTGCCTCATGTTGATTTTATGCGCATTGCCTTTTAGTCATTCCATGGCTTCAGGAATTAAGCTGAGCGTCCATCCAAAAGCTGATTTTTTTGAATGGAGTATC
>JALRIQ010000194.1 GCA_023277325.1 Bacteroidia bacterium
GAGACGTAAGACGTGAGACGTGAGACGTAAGACGTAAGACGTGAGACGTAAGACGTAAGACGTGAGACGTAAGACGTGAGACGTGAGACGTAAGACCTAAAAAAGGGGATTCAATTGAATCCCCTTTTTTATTTAGCGAACAAGAACAAAGGCTGCCCAATAATAGGGGGCATATTTCTCGCGCATCACGGCTTGTGCTGCATTGAAGGCCTCTTCATTTACCCGTTCAAAATCCTCCTCACTTTGTGATTGAACCCAAGATGACGAGCACATAACGAGCAGAATAAAGCAAAGCATTTTTCGCATACCCGAAACTGCAGGAATTGGTAATGAATCGCGTCATTAGCTTTGGGTATTTTATTTAAGCCTACGCCTCCAACCTGGGCTCGGCAGACAAATGTCGAAGGTCTCAACCTTTCTCAACCTCAACCTTATCCTTAACCTCTACTTACCATTCTTTTCCTTAATTTTACGGCGATGAAGTACGAGAAAATAGACGCCAAGCTGTTCATTGAGAACCGGAATAAATTTGTTTCTCAGATGAAACCAGGGAGCATTGCCATTTTCAACTCCAACTACGAATACCTGTGGAACGGGGATGCTACCCATAAATTCAAGCAGAACTCTGATATTTTTTGGCTTTCGGGCATCGATCAGGAAGACAGCATTTTGGTCTTGTTCCCGGATTGTCCGATTCCAGAATTTAGAGAAGCCCTCTTCCTAACCCAAACCAATGAGCATATCGCTGTTTGGGAAGGGCATAAATATACCCAAGAAGAAGCTACCCAAGCTTCAGGAATTGCAAATGTATATTGGAACAATGAGTTTAAGTCGAAACTGCGCCCTATCATCAATATGGCGGAAAACGTGTACTTGAACCTAAACGAAAACGACCGTTACGCCTACAAGGCTCCGTATAAAGACCTTGACTTTGCGCGCGAATTGAAAAACGAATACCCGCTGCATAATTATGTGCGTGCTGCGCCAATATTGCAGCGCTTACGTGCCATTAAATCAGAGATGGAATTGCAGCAAATTCGCAAGGCTATTTCTATCTCCAAAAAAGGTTTTGAACGCATTTTGCGTTTTGTGAAGCCTGGGATTATGGAATACCAGGTTGAGGCAGAGTTAATCCACGAATACCTGAGCAACCGGGCGAATGGACACTCCTTCCACCCTATTGTAGCCAGTGGGGCAAGTGCCTGTGTATTGCATTATGTGGAGAATAACCGTCCATGTAAGGATGGTGATTTGCTTTTGGTCGACTGTGGTGTTGACTATGCAAATTACGCCTCCGACATGACAAGAGCCTTTCCAGTAAACGGAAGGTATACCAAAAGACAAAAAGAAGTGTATGATGCGGTTCTCCGAGTTATGCGCGCTGCCGAACAATTATTGGTTCCCGGAACTTATCTGATGGAATACCACAAAGTAGTGGGTCAGATCATGGAAAAAGAATTGGTGGATTTAGGACTTCTAACGATGGATGATATCCGCAATCAGGATCCAAACTGGCCAGCCTACAAGAAATACTTTATGCATGGCACTTCGCATTTTATGGGAATTGACGTGCACGATGTAGGTATGCGTTATGAACCAATGAAGGCCGGAATGGTGTTTACCTGTGAGCCAGGCATCTATATCCAGGAGGAAGGAATTGGAATTCGTATCGAAAATGACATCTTACTGTCTGATAATGGGCCTATTGACCTGATGGACGAAATCTATATGCCAATTGAGACGGAAGAGATTGAAGAAATAATGAATTCATCTGTAAACGTGTAAAATTTGAGCAACCTAAGCACCAGTGTTTCGCTGGTAGAAAAAATTCGAGCAGGCGATCGCCAAGCCTTAGAGCGATTGTATGACGCCTATGCCGGCATGGTATACGGGGTTGTATTGAAAATGATTCGCGATGAGGAATTGGCTCAGGAAATCGTGCAAAACGTTTTTCTCCGGCTATGGAAGAACATCGATAAGTACGATGAGGCCAAGGCTAAAATCTCTACCTGGATTATCAACATTGCCCGTAATCGGATCATTGATGAAATCCGAAGTGAAAATTTTAAGAACCAACAAGAAAACCAAAGTCTTGATTATTCCGTAAATGAAGGAGAACTAGGAGGAAGTACCGAGATGAAAGTAAATGCAATCGGGCTGAAAAGCATGATTAATAAACTACGGTCTGAACAAAAATTACTCTTAGAATTAGTCTATTTCGGAGGGTACACGCACGAGGAAGCAGCCAAGGAGCTGAACATCCCTCTAGGTACAGTAAAGACCCGCATTCGAAGTAGTATTTTGGAACTTAGAAAAATATTGAAAGTTGAGTAGCAAGGACCTCATACAATCCGGAATCCTTGAGCTTTATGCTCTGGGACTCTGCTCCGAACCAGAAGCGTCGCGAGTGGAGGAAGCCTTGCGCAGCGATTCCCAAGTGCGTAAGGAGTACGACGAGGTCTGCGAAGCCCTCGACCATCTCGCTGTTGAACGAAGTGTTGAACCTCCTAGTTTCCTTAAAGGAAAACTGATGGATCAAATAGATGCTCTGGAAAATGCGAGCATCAAACAAGAAAGCATAGAAGAAGAAACTCCAGTCATCCCCCTAAAAAACGAAGAAAAAGCTGAGGTTCCTGAACGTGAAATAGGTGTCAACAGATGGCAATGGGTAGCCGCAGCATCAGTGGTATTATTGATGGTGAGCGCCGGTATAAATTACAATTTCTACCAGCGCATGAACTCTGCGGAAGAAGAGGCAGCCATATTGCGCAATAACAACATGTTGTTGAACGATGAGAACGGCATCATTAAAACCAATTACGAATTGATGCAACAGCAGTATGCTTTCTTAGGCGATAACAACCTAAAAGCCGCCTCCTTGGTGGGCACTAAAGCATATCCTAAGCTCGAAGCCTTAATCTTTTGGGATGATGCACGCGGCGACGTCTACCTCGTAGCAAATGAACTTCCTCCATTAGGTGAAGGAGAACAGTATCAACTGTGGGCACTTGATAATGGTGTGCCTAAAGATGCGGGTCTCATTCCTAATGATTTTAAAGATGGAGGAGCCTATAAGCTCCGAAATATCAGCAGCTGTCAATCCTTCGCTATTACCATCGAAAAGAAAGGTGGAGCACAATCTCCAACATTAGAAAAAATGGTTGTATTCGGCAATATATAAGGCCGAATACACCATGCAACCATCCAAAACGCCTGCTGCCAAATTGCAGGCGTTTGCGTTTATAAATTACTTGATTTTTAAATAAATTGACGTAATTTTGCAAGAGGGAATTCGTCAAGAGACCCCAACCAATGAAGAATATCCTATACCTTGGAAGTCTATTCCTCGTCCTGATTGGAACCCAAATCTACCTGGAGCAAGAGAATATTATTGCCCCTCAGAAAACCGATACAGGATTGGATGGCTTGAAAACCGGTTATAAAATCGATAATGGAAATCTATACTTTCTCGGCAATGATGGGAACTGGATCAACAAAAACCACTTTGTGTGGCAAGGTGCAAATGGCCATTATTACCTTGAAGATGATGGGCAGATTTTTGAATCGAAAGACGGTTCATTTTGGAACCTTCTCTCCGTTGATCGTAGCATAGAAGACAATATGCCTTCCGATCGCGTAAACCTTCAATAAAATCGAATTTCTACGCTTCTATAATAGTCCCTAATTCAACTTATTCTTCTTCGCCTAGAAAGCCAGGTTCTCAAATTCGGTGCGTCGGTTTAATTGATGCTGCTCTTCGCCGCATTCAACACCATCCGGACTTTTTAATTTGTAGATAAGGTCAATGGTATCTCCAAAAATGCTATCGATATAATTGAATTCGAACAGACCTGCAGGACGGATAGAAGAAACATCCCCAAAGCTGCTGTTATTTTGCTTGTTCAGGTCGGCACCCTTCATTTGCATAATCACCACTTGCTCACCAACAAAATATTGCTGTGGATCGTCGACACGAATCCGGCAATTGGTAATGATATCTTTCACCTTCGTGTACTTATCCATCACCCCAACCAACATTCAAGGTTTGAGCAATAGAACCAGACACCCACAGGCTCAAAAGAAAGATGAGTAGAAATAGCTTTTTCATTCAATTATTGCCTCCCAATTCTCGAGCCAAGTAATTTTCACTAGCAGGATTGGATACTACGCAGGTGGAAATCTCAGCAATTCCGGCAATTTTCAGTGCTTTAATAAAAAATCGGCCAAGCATAGCTCGGCCAAAAAGCTCTTATTATTCCCGTATCGGGAGGTTTTCCTAATATTATCTCAAATCAACTACAACAATACCTGGCTTTTTTGTTGGGTCAAAAGAGAAAAAATTCGCCGCCAGATTGATATTACGCACTTGTTGCGTCACAAAATACTTCATATTTCTGCCTGAGCGGAAGAAAATTTCTGACTGTACAATTTCCTTTGCTACGCGATCGATGGTCAATTTTACTTTCGTGTATTCTTTGCGTTCCTGATTGTCTTTCGGAACCAATTCGATCACATCGAGCATTCTTCCTTTAACATTTTTTTCTTCCAACCATAGCGACTTAAATCCTTTGTCGTACATGGTGAAAATATTGTTTGGAGAAATGTCCTGAGACTTCGAATCGTAATTGGTGATTTGCACTTCATTTACATCCTTCATGTAATACCACTGTGTTTTTCCATCACAGATGATATCTACTGTGCTCATCTCCACTTTAAAGTTTTCGCCCTTGATATAGAGGGAACCTTTTTCCGTGGTTGGTTTTTTAGAGCCTGGCTCCAAAATTTGCATTTCGAAGTTGGCCTTTAATGATTTTGCACTCTTATAGCTGCGGCTTACCTGATTTAGAATCTTTGTGGCTTTGCGGATATTGTCCTGACCAAAAGATGCAACAGAAATCAAAATAAGTGCAGATGTGAATAGCGATTTTAACATGTGTAATTTTTTGCGAGTTTACAGATTAACTTACTTATTGTCTATATCATTCAAAAGTTGTTCCAACTCCAATTCATCACGTACACGCACGTCGCGCGCCTTGCTTCCTTCGAATGGACCAACAATCCCAGCACTCTCCAGCTGATCAATAAGTCGACCCGCTCTGTTATAACCCAACTTCAATCTTCTTTGTAACATTGAAGTCGACCCCTGTTGTGTTTGCACTACAATACGCGCCGCCTCCTCAAATAGCGCATCTCTATCGCTGGCATCAAATCCTTCATGACCACTTTCGCTTTCGGCATCCTGCACCTCGGGAAGTATGAATGCACTGCCATAACCGCGCTGATTGCCAATAAATGTGGTAATCTCTTCTACTTCTGGCGTATCCACAAAAGGACATTGCAATCGAATCATCTCATTGCCATTGCTGTAAAGCATATCCCCCTTACCAATTAGCTGGTCAGCGCCATTTCCATCAAGGATGGTACGGCTATCAATTTTAGAGGTAACACGGAAGGCTATTCTTCCCGGGAAGTTCGCCTTGATTGTACCTGTGATTACGTTCACCGATGGACGCTGTGTAGCCAAAATAAGGTGGATTCCTATGGCACGTGCAAGCTGAGCCAAACGTCCGATTGGGTATTCTACTTCTTTCCCCGCGGTCATCATCAAATCGGCCAACTCATCAATTACCACCACGATATATGGCATAAAATGGTGACCTTCCGTTGGGAGAAGTTTGCGTTTCAGGAATTTCGCATTGTACTCGATGATATTCCTTACACCAGCATCTTTGAGCAGATCGTAACGTTTATCCATCTCCACACAGAGTGAGTTCAGGGTACTGGTTACCAGTTTAGTATCGGTAATAATAGCGTCTTCATCTCCCGGAAGTTTGGCCAAGAAATGACGTTCAATGGTTTTGTAAATGTTCAATTCGACCTTCTTCGGGTCAACCAGCACAAACTTCACTTCTGCCGGATGCTTTTTATACAACAGGGAAACCAAAAGGGCATTAATACCAACAGACTTTCCTTGCCCTGTGGCTCCGGCCATCAATAAGTGAGGCATCTTCGCCAGGTCGGCGATATAGATTTCATTCGAAATCGTTTTGCCCAAAATAACGGGAAGGGCAAATTCTGTATTCTGAAATTTGCTACTTGCGATAACGCCACGCATCGGTACCATTTCTGGTTTTGTATTTGGCACCTCAATACCAATTGTTCCTTTTCCTGGTATTGGCGCGATAATACGAATTCCAAGGGCCGCCAAACTCAAGGCAATATCATCTTCCAGGTTTTTAATCTTAGAAATACGAACCCCCGCTTCAGGAACAATTTCGTAGAGGGTTACCGTAGGACCAACAGCCGCCTTAATTTGGGCAATGGCGATATTGTAGTTCTTGAGCGTTTCAACAATCAGGTCCTTGTTTTTTTCAAGTTCCTCTGTATCGATCTCTGCTTTCGATACCCCATAGTCTTTGAGCAAGTCGAGCGTTGGGAATTGATACGTGCTAAGCTCAAGCCTTGGATCAAATTCTGTATCTACTCCATAATGGGTTCTATCTTCTACAGAATCCTTGGCATCAAGCACTGCCTCTTCTTCTGCTACCTCTTCAATTTCCAAAGTCAGATCTCCAGGCTCTGGATCTTTCTTTTTGCTCACTGAAGCATCTACAGTAAAGGCAAACTCGGCTGCCTCTGGATCTTCCTCAGTTGTTTCTTCTTCCTTTTGCTCTGGCTCCTCGCCTGGAACATCTACCGTTTTAAGGGTGATTTCTCCTTTTTCTTCATCGCTTGGCTCCTCTTCCACCTCTGTTACTGAAACAGCCTCAATATCATATTCTTCTTCTTGCTCTTCCTCTGCCGTAGTTTCCGATTCCGATTCCTCCAACTCTCCCATATTTTCATCTTCAGATTCTGCTTCAATATCCTTTTTCGAACGATTGAAGAGCACCATCCACTTCTCATTGAAGAAGCTGACATTAAACACCACCACCAGAAATATCAATAAATAAAGCAGCAGGAACATACCAGAACCCGCAAAACCAATCAATCCATTAAGGTAACGAACTCCCTGATACCCGAAAGTTCCGCCCAAAAAGGCCATGGAGCTGGAGAAAAGAAATCCAAGGGTAAGTGAAAACCAAATCCCAACAAAAAAGGAATAGCGCAGCATCTTCCCGAGCGGCAAGAGCTGTAAGTTTATCAAAAGACGAATTCCGATGACCCCAAATATCATTACAAGGGCAAATGCCGAAAGGCCAAAAGCGCTATGCATGTAAAAGTGGGCCGAGCGGGCTCCCAATGGGCCCAACCAGTTTTTGGCTATCTCCGGATTGATGGCCACATAATTCGACCAGGAAAATCCAGCCACAATATTTTGATCTGCCTTCCACGCAAAGAGGTAAGAGATAAACGATACCAGCAAGAAGAGGGCATAGAAAGAAAGTAAGAGACCAGCAATTTTTCTGGCACGCTCATCACGAAGCAAAAGAAAATCGCTCCATTTTGATTTTGTAATCAGGTCTTTCTCTTCCTTGGACGATTCAGGAATAAAATCGTCGTTTTGTCGGTTTCTAAGGGTATTGCCTTTGGCCATCTTCTACAAAAATAGGTTTCCACGCTTATCCAAAAGCAAAAGGATTTCAACTAATCCACACTAAACCGACTCCCTTCAATAGCCAAATGACTATTTTCGAAGAGGGTTTGTGCTTCATTCAGTAGTGGAGTCAAATCGCGGTATCGTGCCGAGAAATGTCCGAGAATCAATTTTTTTACACCAGCAATCTTGGCCATTCTAGCCGCATCAAGTGCCGTTGTATGAAAGGTTTCCTCCGCCCTTTCTTTCAATTCATGAAGAAAAGTGGATTCATGGTAGAGCATATCCGCATTGGCAATCTCCTCGGCGAGTTCAGGAAAAAACCGGGTATCCGAAACATAGGCATAGCTACGAACCTCAGAGGGAGGAAAAGTAAGGGTATGATTCATATGAATTACTCCCTGTTCGTCTTTATAATCCTGACCTTCTTTTAAGTCTTGATAATGCACAAAAGGAATATTCAGTGCTTCGCATGCTTCCACATTGATATGCCGTAATCCAATTTTTTCCCGAAACAAAAAGCCTGTGGTGTCTATGCGATGCTGCAGAGGAAAACTGAAAACTTCCAGCTTATCATTCTCCAGAATTTTCTCCCTTCTTTCCGTCTGCGTTGCATGAAAGCGTAAGGGAAACTTCAAGTGCGTTCCTGAAAATCTAAAGTGATCCAGCATCATCTTTTCCAAAGGTTCTGGCCCATATATATCCAGTGGCAAACTTCTTCCCTGAAAGTTAATGGTGGCCAATAGTCCGTTGAGACCGAGATAATGATCGCCGTGAAGATGGGAGATAAAAATGCAGGACAAACGGGAATGCGGAATTCGGTAATGGAGCATTTGATTCTGCGTGGCTTCGCCGCAATCAATCAGCATCAGGGTGTCGCGAATGTTGAGCACTTGCGCACTCGGGTGACGATCGATTGTTGGGGTGGCCGAACTGCAGCCAAGAATGGTTACGTAAAATGGCATATTTATCCGATTCTTTGGTTCTACACAAATTTGATTTTTTATTTTCGCAATGCAAGAAAATCATCAACATGACTAAAATAGCTCTCGTTACTGGTGCCACCGCTGGAATTGGTGAAGCAATCGCCAAAATGCTCGCAGAAGAAAATTACCAATTGATCATCACCGGACGTCGTAAAGACCGCCTGGAAAAATTGGCAAACAGCCTATCAGTTCCCACCCATATTTTGCATTTTGATGTGAGAAACCGCCAGGAAGTTATTGATGCCATCGACTCACTTCCAGAGGCTTGGCAGAAAATTGACGTCTTGGTAAACAATGCCGGATTGGCAGCAGGACTTGCCTCTTTTGAAGATGGTGATATGGACAATTGGGACCGTATGGTCGATACCAATGTAAAAGGACTTCTCTACATGTCGAGAACCGTGGTTCCTTTGATGATTAAGCACAATACCGGACATATCATCAATATCTCATCCATAGCCGGAAAAGAAGTTTATGCTTTGGGCAATGTGTATTGTGCCACCAAACATGCAGTCGATGCTCTTAACCGCAGCATGCGCATTGACCTTTCGAAATACCCAATCAAAGTATCTGCAATCAATCCCGGAGCTGTAGAAACGGAGTTTTCCATTGTGCGTTTTGATGGCGACGAAGAGCGTGCGAAGAAGGTATATGATGGTTTTGAAAACCTGGTGGCTTCGGATATAGCAGAAGCGGCCCGCTTTATTCTAAGCAGACCGCAACACGTCAATATCAATGACCTCACGATTATGCCTACCGCCCAACCGAGCGTCGGCATCGTCCATAAAAAATCCTAGAATTTATCGCTAAAACGAAGACTCACTCCTATGCCGGAATAAAAACCAGTATAGGAAGTCTTTGGACCATCAAGTACCAAATTTTTGTTTTGCTTCCAGGCTTCTTTGGAAACATCGAAATTATACCCAGCGAAAGCGCGGAACTCGAAAATACCTGCAATAACCCCAAAGTTTATTCGTCCGTCGAGGAGAAAGGCGGGATTATAGAACTCGGTATAATAAGGTGTTCCAAAAAGTGAGTTTTCACCCGTTCTTTTTTCTTCGGTATATTTCATACGCATGAACCCGATACCTAATTCTGGCGTGAGCTCAATTGCTTTGGAGCGGATTAAATCTTTTCCATAAGTATAGCGGAAATTAAATCCTCCTACCGATTGAAACAGGCTATCCCCTTGGGTCTGATCGATCCTTGGAATATGTCCATAAGCCATATTTACAACCAAACGATCTATTGTAAACGTGGTCCCAAACTCAAGGACATTAATCGTCTGCAAGCTATTCCGACTAAAATTACTGAACTGATTCAGCGAGGTGAAATCAAGTGAGCGTGCGATATAATTGAAGTCGAGAGAAAAGGAGAAATCTGTTTGGGTCTCCCAGTCATAATCGATATCCCCATTTTTAGTTGAATTCTCTTTATACCGGTTGCTTTTCACCACAATCACAGAAGAGAATTTTGTCTTCAACAGATCATCGCCATAATCATTCAAATCCATAAAGAGGTTGGCCTCCCCCTTTTCGGTGAGTTTAATGAGGTCTTCAATATTGCCATTGTCGCCGTTTTTATTTTGCCCATCAAGTCCACCGTAGAAAATACCAATCGAGCTGAGTTGATTTTGCAATTCAGGCATTTTGGTGATGATGCGTTTATTCAGGGAAGAGAAAAAGGCAAAACCACAATCACCTACTTTGGTGATGCGGGTAATATGGCAACGACCAAACTGACCAAAACCTTTTGCTTCTGGCTTATCTTTGAACATTTCACGGAAATTTCCTTCCATATATTGTTCACGGTATACCCAGCTTTGAGGGAGCTCTTCTTTCTCATATCCGATCCATACCAACCAATTTTCCATTTCCTTAATCGCCCGCTCAAAATCTGGATAGCGGTCGCCGAGGTAGGCCTTAAATTCAGGCTCCTTGGCACGGAAACGTTGAGTTAAGTCGCGGATAGTGCGCATCATGTTGAAATAAAAATACTTCGGCGCATCTTCTTCTTCCTCAAACTCATCCATGTCAAACTCAAAAGAGAAGCCACCAAAATCAAATAACTCATCGTC
>JALRIQ010000195.1 GCA_023277325.1 Bacteroidia bacterium
TCCAGCTGGTTCTCCATGGAGCTTTGTTCCACAATATTGAGCGACTCCGATGAAATGTAACGCGCACCTAAGGGTTGGTCGATGCTGAAGTTCGCCGGAATCATTAGGGTTCCATAATAACTTTCTGCGCTTGTGTCGTCTGGGTTTACTGAGAAATGAAGGTTGCCGTGCGGGGTGATACCTTCTGAAAATACTCCGCTCTCATCCAAAACCAGAATTTCATGTTTTTCATCGTTTTGGGTATCGCTTACAGCCAACCAAATAATGGCGCCATAAAAGGCAGCCAAAAGCAATGGTCCCAATAGGGTCATCACTATAAATGATTTCTTTTGAACCCGGCTGGTGTATTCGCGCCCTGTAACTAAAGTTATATTCCTCATATCCGTGTTCCTACCAATTCAATAAAAATGTCTTTTATGGATGGAAGTAGTTCCCTAAACTCCATCAAATGAACTTCTTGCATGATATTTTGAATCAACGCTTGGGTCGATTGATCTTCGGCTACCCGCATGATACTTCGGGTTCTACCTCCCTTAAGAGCATTGTCTTTGCGTTCCAAAACGCCTTTTAGGGATTTATTCAAGTGCCCTTCATATATGAATTCAAATTCCGATTTCTTGAAGCGGTTGCGTACTTCATCAACTTCTCCCTGAATGATGACTTTTCCATTATCGATCAGCGTGATATCGTCGCAAAGTTCCTCGACAGACTCCATCCGATGCGTAGAAAGCAAGATGCATGCGCCCTGTTTCTTTAAGCCTAGAATTTCATTTTTAATAATTTCCGCATTCAAAGGATCGAAGCCGGTAAAGGGCTCGTCGAGAATGATCAGTCTTGGTTTATGAAGTATGGTCAGTACAAACTGGACTTTCTGCTGCATTCCTTTGGAAAGTTCTTCCAACTTTTTCTTCTTCCAATCCATCATGTCCAGCTTGCCGAACCAATAGTTGATGCCTTCCAAACACTCTGACTTACTCAGCCCCTTTAAACGGCCGAAGTAAAGTGCCTGATCGATGATGGTCATTTTACGGTACAGTCCGCGCTCTTCCGGGAGATAGCCAATAGCCGAAATTAGCTCCTGGCGCATTTTTTCGCCCTGAAAATAGACTTCCCCACCATCGGGAGCCGTAATCATTGTGATGATGCGAATCAGCGAAGTTTTTCCAGCACCATTCGGGCCGAGTAGACCGATGATTTTACCAGATTCTGCCTCAAGACTTACCTGGTCGAGGGCAACCTTTTTCGCGTAATGTTTGGATACAGATTGTACAGATAACATGCAGGTGCAAATTAGTGCACTGCAGTGTCGCGGTCAAGCCTAATTGATGGACCGTTAAAATTGCGGGATGAACAGTCTATTCGTAGATCAGTTTAATCTTCGCACTGGTAGGATGTGCCTGACAAGTGAGGATATACCCATCTTCAATTTCAGAATCCGATAGTCCTTCACGCTCGTCCATATGGGCTGATCCTGAAAGAATTTTCGCACGACAGGTAGTACAAACGCCCATCTGACAGGCATAAGGTGGATCAACATCTTGATCTTTAGCTGCTTCCAAAATTGTTGTGCCCTCTGGGATCTCAATTTCGAATTCCTGACCGTTGAATAAAATCGTCGCATCCGCCTTTCCTTCAAATGGCTCGTCGCTAACGGGTTCTCCGGCTTCTGCATTGGAGGTAGAGCTAACAGGTGTGCTAAAGTATTCGGTATGAATTTGAGTCGCTGGAATATTCAATCCCTCTAATGCCGATTTTACAGCATCCATCATTCCTCCAGGACCGCAGATAAAATACTCATTCATCCAGCCGTTTTGCCAGAGCTGACGGGTAATGTTTTGGTAGTCGGCAATGCCTGGTCTTCCGCTAAATCCGGTAAATCCTGAAGGCGCATTTTCAAGGCAATGCACGATTTTAATGCGGTCGGCATTTTCTTCTGCCAAAGCATTCAATTCGGTATTGAAGATAATGCTCGCTTCGTCTCTGTTAGCGTATACCAAAGAAATTTTACTGTTTGGTTCCTGGTGTAAAACTGATTTGAGAATGCTCATTACCGGGGTAATTCCAGAGCCACCACCAAAAAGAATATAGTGCTTTTTGTGGTTAACATCCAACGTGGCCGTGAACTTACCCATGGGAGGCATCAGCTGAATGGTGTCGCCTGCCTTAAGGTTGTCGTTCATGTAAGGTGACACACGTCCATCCGCAACTTTTTTGACCGTGATTGCAGGGTATTGGTTGGTATAGGGAGAGCTGCAAAACGAATAGGCTCTGCGCTCTTCTTTGCCATTGATCATTACACTAACGGTAATGTATTGACCTGGCAGGTAAGCGAATGCCGACTGCAAATGGGATGGAACATCAAAAACAATGGTAGAAGCATCAGGGGTTTCCCGAATGACTTCGCGAATGGATATGGTATGAAACAATGAAGACATGATGTGTTAAGGGTCGCAAAAATAACACTTATTAGTTGCGACTTGTTCAAAACGCGAGGAAATTTACAGATGTCGCCGCGATGGCGGACTAGGAGAGCATCTTCAAACGGTCCATCATTTCGGGGCTCACATTGGCTGCATAGGCGCCATAAGCATCAACCAAAACTCCTTTGGAACCATCGGATGCAGAAATGGCGAAGAGAATCGAGCTATCATCTGGGTTATTCATTCCTTCAAACCGCAAAAAATCGATCTGCTTTGAAGGAAGTTGCTGCATAGTAAACATTGGTCTCTGAACATTCGATTTTGTCGAAAAGCAAATTGAAATCACGGGTATACCCTTGTTTTTTTTCAAAGCATTCATCGCTTCGTCAAGCGTTTCATAATTTTCCAAAATTAAATCGGCTTTGGTGATGTTACCCTATGTCAGGCAATTTTCAATCCGTTTTCGACCTTCCTATCCGGGCATAGTAGTACCGTTCCCTGAGCATCTCCTACACAGCCCAGCACCAAACATTCGCTCATGAAACTACCAATTTGTTTCTTGGGAAAATTAACGACGGCTGTGACTTGTTTGCCAAGGAGCTGCTCGGGTTCATAGGCCTCTGTTATTTGAGCAGAACTTTTAAGAATGCCAAGTTTACCGAAGTCGATCCAAACTTTTATGGCAGGCCTGCGTGCTTCGGGAAATAATTCAGCACGTTGAATGGTGCCAACTCGTATCTCGATTTTTACAAAATCTTCCCAAGTAATCATACTCAAATATAGGATTTCGGAGTTCGTT
Organism: Bacteroidia bacterium; assembly: GCA_023277325.1. Classification (GTDB taxonomy): domain Bacteria; phylum Bacteroidota; class Bacteroidia; order UBA8524; family UBA8524; genus UBA8524. The sequence goes on from JALRIQ010000195.1 coordinate 3,220, forward strand.
GAATAATATGAATCCGGTTTTCGTCAATCGGCATATACCCAAATTCATAACAGCAGAAGCAGAGATTGCCTGAGCGCCTTTTTTCTACCGCAGTGATCAGCTCAAAATCAAATCCTTTTCGTGATAGCCGACTTCGTTTGATCGTTCTGATTCCCTCTTGAATTAGTTCATTCAGAATGCTTCGATTTCGCCGCAAACCCTTATTAATTTCTCGTATGATTTCCGATTGGTTGGCATTTATCATGTTATGGAAGTGATTACGGCAGCTTTCATTGCAAAATTTTTTATCGCTTCGGCCTCTGAGTCGCTCCCCACAAGCCAAGCAGTTTCGTTGTAGGTCCATGCTCAAAATTAAAATAATTGGTGTCAGGGGGCTGTTTAATAGTGCAAAGAAATGTCGCTTTTTCGTCAAATTATTCCGATTTGAAGTGCCTAGCTTTGTCTAACTTTTAAACTAGTTGTTCGCTAATGCTAAAACGAGCATTTTTCCTCTTCTTTACGTTTTTTATCGCAGGCTTTGCTCTTGGGCAAAATATGTCCAATAAAGGGAAATTGTTCTGGGTAGGACATATGGGGCATATCGATGGCACGGGGTCAAACTTTGCCTTATACATTACTACCGATGCTTCCTCAAATGCTGCGGTGCGTGTTTCAATTCCAGGAGGAACTTATAGTCAGATATTTATCGTGCCGAGTAATCAGGTGACGGTGGTAACCTTACCCTCGAGCCAGACTTACATGAATTGCACAGATTGCATATTGGATAGAGGTGTAAAGATTGAATCTTTGAACCATGATATTGTGGTGTATGCGCATATCTATTCCAATGCCCGGTCTGATGCAACCCTTTTAATTCCCTATGAAACGCTCGGCAAAGAATATTATGCCATAGCGTTTACCCAAAGTCCTTCGGGTTCGAGCCAGCGTTCCGAGTTTATGCTGGTAGGGGTAGAAGACAGCACCTTTGTCGATATATACCCAACGGTGGATATCCTCCCCAATAAAAGTAAGGGAACCAAGTATACGGTGATGCTCAATACCGGAGAAGTGTATCATGCTCAATCCTCGACCGATGTGACCGGCACCCGAATTGTTGCACGATCGGCAAACGGCATTTCCTGCAAGAAGGTGGCTGCATTCAGTGGGAGTAGCTTTACCCGGGTAGGCTGTAGTTTTGCAACCACAGGAGATAATCTCTACCAGCAACTTTTCCCCACGACCTCTTGGGGGATGGAATTTGTTACCGCTCCCTTAAAGAGCCGAAGTGGGGATCAATTTCGGGTATTAGCAAAATACGATAGCACCAAGGTCATCATCAATGGAGGAACTCCTGTCTACCTGGACGAAGGTGAGCATCATTCTTTCGTTGAATACAATGCCAATTATATCACATGCGATAAGCCGGTAACCCTGGCACAATATCCACGTACCCAAAATTGCGATGGGAATACAGGCGATCCAACCATGATTGTTATTCCCCCAATTGAGCAAATGGTGAAGTATGTGGCGATGTATTCCAGTCCTTATCAAAATATCACAGGACAATACCTCAACATCATCATGCGTACGGCGGATACATCAAGTTTTCGCCTGGATGGCCAGAAAGTGGTGTTTTCGGCCATGGCCAATAATACCAAGTTCGCTTATGCACAGCAAACGGTAAACAGCGGGAACCACCTGATGAATGCCGATTCGTTTTTTCAAGTCATCGCCTATGGTTTTGGAACAGTGGAGGCCTATGGATATGCTGGAGGCACCAATATCAAAAATTTGGTGCAGAGCATTTCTGCTTCACGCGATTCCATGTGTTTGGGGGATACTTTGGCCCTCAAGGCTGTAGTAAATTATATCCCTACATCAATGAAATGGTATTTTGGGGATGGAAGCACCGATACCAGCAACTATTATCCGAAAAAAGTTTACGCTTCACCAGGCGAATATGTGATCTCTCTTGTTACTCGGAAAGAAGGTTTGGTAGATTGTGGCTCGACTGATTCAACGGTTTACCGGGTGCGTGTTCACGGCTATCCAACGGCCTCTTTTTCTATCGATGGAAATTGCTTGAAGGATACCTTTAAATTTCTTGATTTGAGCACGTCCAATACCACATTGAGTTATGTAAGTAAGTGGAATTGGATTTTTGGGGATAGCACGACTTCCACCAAACAAAGCCTGAGCAAGTATTTTTCGCGGATCGATACCTTCTCCACCCGCCTTATTGTATGGAACAATAACCTTTGTAGTGATACGGCATATGGACGGCATATTGTGAGTCCACACCCTGAGCCAGCTCTGTCAAAGCATGATACTTGTCCGGGTACACCATTTTTGTTTACCGACCAAAGTAGCATCATACGGCCAAATACTTTAACCGCTACCTGGTTGATTGATTCGAGCACGACTCAGGTAGGCGTCCAAATTTCTTATTCTACCTTGGTGGAAGGAATGCATTATATCGACTTGCTTGTTGAGTCTGATTCAGGTTGCCGTTCAACTTCCCGCGATTCGTTCCTGGTTTATCCAAAACCTACGGCCAAATTCAGTCAGAGCAATCATTGTTTTGGCGAAGTATTTTTAGTTACCGACTCCTCGAAATTGGCTACATTCTGGCAATGGGATTACAGCGACACAAGCTTTGTAGGCAGTCCGGCGAACTTCATTTTTAAAGACACAGGAATTTATCCTTTGGCGCTTCATGTAAGAAGTGTGGATGGTTGCACAGATAGCTTTTTCAGCTCAGTAACGGTCTATCCTAATCCGCTTGCTGAATGGAAAAGTGAGGGGAATTGTGCCTCAGATCGGTTTGTGTTTGAACCGGAATATGATACAACCTTGAATCCAAGCTGGACACATGCTTGGACCATTGCCGGACAGAGTTACTCTGGTCCCGGCCAAAGCATTCAGTTTACCACATTTGGCATGAAGCAAGCGTCGCTCAAGGTAGAAAGTGTGGAACAGTGTATTACCGTTTTTTCTGGCCAGGTGTATGTCAACCCAAACCCAATCGCACAAGGCGTTTATGAGCCGAATTGCTTTGGTGAATTTGGACTCATCTCGGATCAATCGGTATATGCCGGAAGTAGCACATTCACGCGGCTCTGGACTTGGGGAGGAAATCAATTTGTCGATTCCGTCCAGTCTATATCACCAAACTACGGTTTACCCACATCAGTTACTTTACGCATAGAAACCGATAGTGCCTGTGCAGATAGTGGTTCGGTGAATTTGTCCTGGTGGGACCTCCCTCAAGCAGATTTTTCTATTGTGGGTGAATGTCCTTTGGCTAAGGTTGATCATCAGGATTTAAGTACAGCCGTTTCTGGAGATCCAATCAGTAATTATGAATGGTCGCTTTCAAGTGGGCTTCAAGGGTCAGGAAATTCCTTCTCCTGGGTACCTGCGAATGGAGGCGATTATCAATTGGAGCAAATCGTAATCTCAAGCAAAGGTTGCAGGGATACGGCCTTAAAATCTATTCATATCCTGGATATTCCAACATACAGTGTGGAGGCATTTCCTTCCTGTGTTGAGTTCCTGGCTGAGCTAGCAGATAAATCATCCAGTAGCGAACATAATGTCAATGGCTGGGATTGGATCTGGGATGGAAAAGCCTATTCCGGCAAGCGGGTAGGAGAGGTCTTCATTGATCCAGGATATTACGTCTTTACCTTAAGTCTGACCACCGATGCTGGCTGTGCTTTCCCGGATGTACTCACAGACAGTATTTTCATTTCACCGAAACCTACGGCAAGCTTTACCGGCTCTCCAGCCTTTGCCTTAATGGACAACCCGAATTTTGTTTTTACCAATAACTCGGTTGGGGGTAGCATTTTCAAGTGGCAGTTTGGTGATGGGGCCATATCCACGCAAAATTCCCCAACGCATACGTATGCCGATACTGGACTCTGGTGGGTAAAACTGCGCGTTGAGAATAGCTATGGTTGTACGGATAGTACCATGGATACAGTGAGAACGCGTCCAATGCTGGAGTGTTTTATCCCAAATGCCGTTACCCCAAACGGTGATCGAATGAATGATTTTTTTGGTCCTGTTTGCGATGGACTTGCTGGTTTTGAAATGTATATCTATAACCGCTGGGGCCAGGAAGTATTCCACACAAAAGAAGGTGAATTTTGGTACCCATTTGAAGGAGAAGCACGCGAATTACCGGAAGGAGTATACATGTATGTCATGGTGATGCGGGATTATTTGGGAAATCCGCAATTCCGTCGCGGAAACGTTGTTGTGCTGCGATAAATCCTTTCGTGGATAATATCCTGGAGAAGATTTCCATATATCTTTCGAGAAGCCTAAATTCGCAGCCAAAATTTCCCATTGGCACAGATCGCAAAACTCCCTTCAATTTTGGTTCTCGAAGACGGAACCGTATTTCACGGTACGTCCATTGGTAAAATCGGAACGACTACCGGCGAAATTTGTTTTAATACTGGACAAACCGGTTATCAAGAAATTTTCACAGACCCTTCTTATTTCGGACAAATTCTCGTTGCAACAGTAGACCATATTGGTAACTACGGTATCAGCGATGAAGACATCGAATCGGATTCAATTAAAATCTCCGGATTGGTATGTAAAAACTTCGCGCATTTCTATTCAAGAAGCAAAGCGAAATACAGCATCCACGATTACTTCACCGAGGAAAATCTGGTAGGAATCGCCGATGTAGATACCCGTCAGTTGGTACGCTATATCCGTCAGAAAGGAGTGATGAACGCCATCATTTCCTCAGAAGAACTGGATGTGGAGGTTTTGAAAAAGAGGTTACGCGAAATTCCGAGCATGAAGGGTTTGGAGCTTTCTTCCAAAGTATCTACCAAAGAAGCCTACGAAGTTGGTATGGAGAATACGGGAAAGAAAGTAGCCGTTCTTGATCTTGGTCTAAAACAAAATATACTTCGTTGCCTTACCGACCGCGGATTGCGCCTGAAGGTCTTCCCTGCCAAAACCAGCTATGCTGAAATGGCTGCCTGGAATCCTGACGGAGTGATGCTTACTAACGGTCCTGGAGATCCATCATCCATGCCTTATGCCGTAGAAACGGTAAAAGAGGTATTGGCGAACAATGTTCCGGTATTCGGAATTTGTATGGGAAACCAAATTTTAGGAAGAGCCTGCGGATTGGAAACATTCAAAATGTTCAACGGTCACCGTGGCTTAAACCATCCAGTGAAAAATCTCCTAACCGGACGTTCTGAAATTACCTCTCAGAATCATGGATTTGCCATCAAAAACGAAGGCTTGGAAGAAGCAGGGGTAGAAATTACCCATGTGCATTTGAACGATAATACCATTGCCGGAATTCGTGTGAAAGGCAAAAAAGCCTTTTCGGTGCAATACCACCCGGAAAGTAACCCTGGGCCACATGATTCCAGATACCTTTTTGATGACTTTGTAAAATCTTTGGACTAAGCGCCAATAAACTTATAGATAATGAGTACGATAGCAGAAATTACCGCACGTCAGATTCTTGACTCTCGCGGGAATCCAACCGTTGAGGTTGAAGTAGTTACAGAAAACGGTTTTATGGGCCGTGCCGCAGTGCCAAGTGGTGCTTCTACTGGTATTCATGAAGCCGTGGAGCTACGCGATAACGACAAATCCATCTATATGGGTAAAGGCGTTCAAAAGGCAGTGTCCCATGTAAATGACATCATCAGCCAAGAATTAGAAGGCTTTTATGTGTTCGATCAAAACCTCATCGACCGCGTGTTAATTGAGCTCGACGGAACAGAGAATAAATCGAAATTGGGTGCGAACGCAATTCTTGCTGTATCCATGGCAACGGCAAAGGCTGCAGCTGAAGAAGCAGGTCAATCTCTTTACCGCTACATTGGTGGAGTAAATGCGAATACACTGCCAATTCCTTTGATGAATATCCTAAACGGTGGTTCACATGCGGATAACAGCATCGACTTCCAGGAGTTCATGATTATGCCGGTGAAAGCGGATACATTCAGCGAGTCATTGCGCATGGGTGTTGAGGTGTTCCATCACTTGAAGAAGGTTTTGAAAGACAATGGTTACTCAACCAATGTTGGAGATGAAGGAGGTTTTGCCCCGAATATCCGCTCGAATGAAGAGGCCATTGAAATCGTATTGAAATCGATTGAATCTGCTGGATACCGTCCGGGAGAGGATATCTATATCGCGATGGATGCCGCTACTTCTGAATTCTACAATGCAGAAACAGGATTGTACAGTTTCCATAAATCAGACAAACGCCAAATGAATTCATCAGAAATGGTGAGCTATTGGACAGAATGGACATCGAAATACCCAATCCTATCTATCGAAGATGGATTGGCGGAAGATGACTGGGCTGGATGGGCTGAGTTGACCAAATCTATCGGCGACCGTGTTCAATTGGTGGGCGACGATTTGTTTGTAACCAATACCAAAC
>JALRIQ010000196.1 GCA_023277325.1 Bacteroidia bacterium
TAGCAATGATTTAGGCTGAATTGTAGAAGTGAAAATACGTTGGTTTAAATTGTTTTGCAAACGACGTAATTTGGTAATTGAATTATCAAAAACTTTGACATTGGCACCCAGCCCAATAGCCGTTTTTGCAGCAAATTCGCCCACTGTTCCAGCACCAATTATGACGACTTCTGAAGGTGGAATTCCCGAAACACCGCCCAGCAATTCGCCTTTTCCTCCGTGAGAATTCCCAAGATACTCCGCTCCGATCAATACAGCTGAACGGCCTGCGATTTCACTCATACTGCGAATGATCGAAAGTGTATCTTCCTGATCCTTCAAAAACTCATAAGCTATGGCCGTAATCTTTTTATTGATAAGCTGCTTGATATAAGAGTCCGTGAGGTTGGTCATTTGTATGGCCGAGAACAAATGCTGTCCTGCTACCATCAAATCAATTTCCTCCTTGGTAGGTGGATCTATTTTTAAAATGATGTCTGATTTATAGACCTCCTCTTTGCCATACACGATGCGTGCACCTGCTTCGCTGTATTGGCGATCAAGAAAATTGGCATTTTTACCTGCACCTGATTCTATCGTGATGATATGTCCGGAATTTACCAACAACGCTACTGACGATGGGGTAAGAGGAACGCGGTTCTCCTGGTAGGTAATCTCTTTAGGCACCCCAACAGACAATTGGGTTTCATGCTTTCTGATTTCTAAAAGCTGCTCTTGAGGTTGCAAGGAAGCCTGTTTTGCAAGCTCCTGAAAAGGGGATTTAGGCGTTTCTTTCATGCAGGCCGAATAGGTCTTTTAAAGGTACGAAAAGTAGTTGGATAATTGCTTGCTTGCCTAAGCAAATCAAGGAATTATACTCAATGACTAAACCTCAAAGTTAGCCAAATCAATGAGGATTCTTACCAGTTGATACTCCTTTTACCTTCGGATTCATGAGCCAGCACTACAGAAATAGTTTCTTCAGGTAGCAGCCCTTCAGCAATTTCCGGCCATTCTATCAAACAAATGCTTCCAGAGTCGAGGTATTCCAAAAGGCCAATATCCAAGGCCTCCTCCACCGATTTTAAACGATAAAGGTCGAAGTGAAAGATTTGCTCCTCCTCCCCCTGGTATTCATTGACCAGTCCAAAACTCGGACTAGCCACCTCTTCTTGAACCCCAAGCAGGGCACAGATATGTTGAATCAAGGTGGTTTTGCCTGCCCCTAAATTTCCCGAAAATGTCATGATGCGGCATTCTTGCACCTGCTCACATAATGCCGCGGCAATGGGTTTTAATTCGTCGAGATTAGAGAGGAGCTGCTTTTCCATCAACCCTTTCCTTTCATCGATATAACAGGACACATCATTTCCTCAATAGAAATTCCTCCATGCTGGAAGGTGTCGCGGTAGTATTTTACGTAATAGTTGTAGTTGTTCGGATAGGCGAAAAAGCTATTCTCTTCAGCAAAGACATAAGCCGAGCTCACGTGCAATTTTGGCAAGAACCCTTCCTCCGGTTTTTTGATTTCAAACACCGATTTGCGATCATAGCTGAGGTTCTTTCCTTGCTTGTAGCGCAAATTGGTATTGGTGTTTTTATCTCCAACAATTTTTATCGGATCCTTCACCCGCACAGAACCGTGGTCCGTAGAGATGATCAACTTCAATTTTTTATCACTGATTCGTTTCAATGCCTCCAAAAGCGGAGAATGCTCGAACCAGGATAGTGTTACCGAACGGTAGGCCGCTTCATCTTCCGACAATTCACGCATCAAAGAAACATCTGTACGTGCATGAGAGAGTGCATCAACGAAATTGTAGACAATCACACTCAGGTCATTATTGAGCATGTTAGGAATGGTATCCACCAAGCTTTTTCCTCCTTCCAAATTGGTGATTTTGGTATAGCTCAGTTTCGTCCCTTTCCGTACCCGATTCATTTGATCAATCAGGAAGTCTTCTTCGAAATTGTTTTTTCCTCCTTCGTCTTCGTCATTACTCCACATTTTTGGGAAGCGTTTTTCGATTTCTGAAGGCATTAATCCAGAGAAAATGGCGTTTCGGCAATATTGGGTGGTTGTAGGAAGTATGCTCATGTACAAATCATCCTCTTCCATCGTAAAATATTCCGCCAATACAGGCTGAATCACTTTCCACTGATCGTAGCGCAGGTTGTCGATAAGCAAGAAGATAACCGGCGTTTCTCCATCAACATGAGGAATCACCTTGCGGCGCATGAGCTCATTACTCAGCATCGGCGCTTTAGGATTTC